>JAUWBH010000028.1 GCA_030605085.1 Promethearchaeota archaeon
AGATTATTCAGATTGGGTTCAGTTTTTCTACACAATGTTGTAATTATACCATGCTCAGATTCAAAAAAGGAACAACCTATACAAATTGGTTTGAACTATGCACAATTGATTAAAGATCGAAAGTTATATGATATTACTAAAGAAGAAAAGCATAAATTAAAAACAATTATGGATCTATTTTGGAATCCTATTATAGATGAATTCTTACCAATATCTAAACCAGTGAATCATATTTTCATAGCTCTCGAAATGTATAATAATGCTTTTCTAAATACTGGACCATATGTTTGTAGGCAAATTACAGAAATTCATTCTGAGGATATAGATTCTTGGATTAATCTTGCCATTATTTATGAAAAAAAAGAAAAATATGACGAAGCTATAGAGGCATGTAAACGAGCAATAGAAATTGACCCAAACGAAAAATATGTTTGGATTAGACTCGGTTACATATATGAAAGCAAAGGTAACTATGATAAAGCCCTAGAAGCTTATACTCGAACTCTAGAAATCGATTCTAAAGAAATAGAAGGATGGATAGGACTCGGTTATGTATATGGGGACAAAGGTGAATATAATAAAGCAATTGAGGCTTGCTACCAAGCGTTAGAAATCGATTTCAATAATATAGAAGTATATACACATCTTGGTCGTATATACCAAATAAATAGTGAATTTAATTTGGCACTTGATGCTTTTGAACGAGTTTTAGCACGCGACCCTAATCATACAGAAGCGTGGAGTAGACTCAGTTGGACTTACAATAGTAAAGGTGAACACGAAAAGGCAGTTAAGTCTTGTAAAAGAATGTTAAATCTCGAACCAACCAATTTATTTTTCCAAGCAATTGCATGGAAAGAGCTTAGCTACGCTTATAAAGGATTAGGTCAAAAACTTCAAGCTATTGATGCATTTAAGCAAGTGATAAAATTGGTACCAAACGATTTTTATTATTGGTATGAATATGCTAAAATTCTTTTTAAGGCAAAATTTTTCGACGAGGCCTTCGATGCTTGTAATAGATGTTTGGAATTACGTCCTAACTTTAAACCGTGCTTAGAACTCCTACAAAAATTAATATCTCTTAAAACCTAATTAGAACTAAATCAAAAATCAAAAAATTAATATAAAGGAATCTTTTTATTTTCTTTTTTCTTTGCTTCAATGTGTTTTATGCAACCTTTTCTCTTAAATCCCGCAATTCTTAAAAGCATTGGTAATCCAGGTTTAACTTCTTTTATGGGTTTGGATTCAATGAAATTGCTTGAGACGAGATCGTCATATAATTCTTTTCCTTTTTCCGTCCTGATTACTACGGTATTCCAACCTGAGGGAGACCCAATAGAACCTATTGAAATATCCGCAGATTCTGAGGTTAAATCGAAGCAGACTTCACAATCTTCTCTTGCTAAATTGCTAATTTCTTTGATTGGTATACTGAGCTCATCACCATTATTTGTATATACGAAAAATTTTCCTTTATTAATGTCTGTTTTTTTCACATCTCCTACGGTAACATTAAGCTTTTCTAGGATTTTTAAGAAGCCCTCATACGAGAAGGATTCCATGCAGTAAATTCCAATTCTATATTTTACATTATTTAACGAGGGGATTCCAATGTTATAAATCTTAGATTTCAAGAGACCTTGCATCATACATGGGACTCCAACAATTGCTAATTCCTTATTTTCCCCGTTTAATTCGTTTAATAACTTCAGAGTAGGATTATTGACATATTTAGTACCCGCAGTCAAAATAATATCTTCCTTATTTTTTAATAATATAGGTTCAGGTCTCCATAGTGTATTACTCATTTTTGCTCCTAGGGCTAAATCTATCTTTTTTTTATCGAAAAGATAATATAGTGCCGTACTTGAAATTCCCCCATCTTGACATACTTCGGCTATTTCTTTAATCTTCGTTCTGGCAGAATACACTTCTTTAAAATAACCAATATTATCGTATTCTTTAATCTCAGTAGCATTATCCTGAGTCATATTTAAGAGTCTTACAGGTAAATACGATCTTGGACAGACAAAATAACACAATCCGCAATGGATGCACTTGTCTTCTTCAATTTTCCCAAATCCATTATATATATTAAGACAATTTACTGGGCAAATTCCAGCACATAGTCCACATCCGGAGCAATTATTTGAATCAAATATTAAATTAACGGGTTCATAAACAGATTTGACCTTTCCTATATCTTGATTAATAACTTCAATAGTAAGATCTTTAAAAATGAGTTTTTCAGGAGAATCGTTATCCCCTTTAATTTTATCGTGAAGTTCTTTCACATTTATTAATTTTTCGTTTTTTAACAATTCTAAAAGGCTTAGGACCTTCTTTATTTCAATCGATTTTGTCTCGGAAAAATTCTTTAAGGAATTAAAGGTATTATTTTTATTCGTTCTTAAAAAGTTGAAAAGCGAATATTTTAATCTTTCGTCATCAGAAATCTTAAATAATAGATCGTAATATTGAGATTCAGTATATATTCCAGCTTCTAAAATATCTTTTTTTGCATCAATTAGAGCTCGAACTCTATATGAATCCAAACTATCAGATACTTCTTTTAAGAATTCCCATGAAATTTTTCCTTCAAGACTCATATTTCATATTTCTTTTTTTATAATAATGATTATTTTTCCGAACACCCATGCTGTGGGGTAGTTTCCTCTCAACTATAATTTTCTTGAAAGGATCATTCTATTTCGGATTAAATTTCGGTAGAGGAGGTAATTTACTGATTTTTTTCGTAATATCTTCAACTGATGAAATGAATTTTTCGACTTCTGCGGCAGAACAGAAATATTGTTGAATTCTATCTTCTGAAATTCCTAGATGATTAAATAATTTCTTTAAGAATAGTATGTGTTCGTAAGTATTCATATTACCTTTCCCAAATTCACATTCGCCTTCTTTTCACGATATAATTGCGACGCCATCCGCTCCTTTCAAAAAGCTTTCCATTATTAGATGAATACCAATCCTTCCAGTGCATCTAACCCTGATTAAATGGAAATTTGTTGAATAAGATTTTCTGGTAGTACCAGTTAAATCAGCTGCTGAATAACCTCATTTATCACAGCCAAATGCGACAATTCGTTTTGGCATTTCATTTATATTTTCCGTCATGATCTAAAACCTCAAGTAAGTTTATTCTTCAATTATCTCTTGGACTTTTTCCATAGATTCAACTTCACTAGTGGTGATTCCCTTGATTTCTTCAATAAATTGAACATCTCTGAAATATTTAAGATCAAGTGCTCTTGCTGGACAAGATGTTACACACACTCCGCAACCTTTACATTTTAAATCGTCAACAATAGCGATACCTTCTTCATTAACTTTAATGGCTTCATATTCGCAGAGTTTTTCGCATCTATGGCAGCCCATGCAGAGATTTTCATCAACTTCTGCAATTATTAATTCCTGCTTTATCGTATCGTGCGATAGTAAAGTTGCTGCCTTACTTGCCGCTCCTAAAGCTGTAGATACAGAGTATGGAATGTTTTTAGGACCAGCTGCACATCCACATATGTAAATTCCCATATTTTTTGTTTCTTGCGGCTTTAAACAACCATGTATTTCAGTTAAAAAACCATTAGGTCCTTTTCCAAGCCCAAGAGTCTCAATTATTTCAGTTGTACCTTTTGAAAGAATCATGCCTGTAGATAAAACGACTAAATCTCCGTCAATTTTGACTATTTCACCAATTAAAGATGAATATACTCGAATTTTTAAATTATTTTCGGAATCCTCCGTGATTTCCCCTACTTTTCCCCGAATCATCTTAATACCAATTTCTCTTATTTTTCGATAATATTCTTCGTTAGCCTTATCGGTTGTTCTAATATCTATATAGAACATGATAACATCCATATCTGGATATTCTTGTTTTAATAATTGAGCGTTTTTAAGAGCTACATTACAACAAACTGCCGAACAATAAGGATTGGCCTTTAAAGATCTTGATCCAACACATTGGATCATTCCTACAGTATTAGGCGTCTTTCCATCAGATACCCTATATACATGACCTCCAGTTGGTCCTATAGGACTTAGCATCCTTTCTAATTCTATTTGAGTTATAACATTAGGATAAATACCGTAATTATACTCGTTAGTTTCCATTATCGGGTATTCATCGTATCCTGTAGCTACAATCACAGCTCCAACTTTAATATCGATGATTTCTGGCTCTTGTTCAAAATCAATTGCCTCAGCGGGACAACTTCTCTGGCAATTCTTACAATCTATACATACTTCTTTATCAATTACAGCCAATTTTGGAACAGCTTGAGGGAATGGAATATAAACTGCTCCTTTCTCACCAATACCCCTGTCAAACTCGTTTGGGACTTTTATAGGACAATTGGTAGTACATAATCCACAGCCAGTACATTTACTCTCATCCACATATCTTGGATTCTTTCTAATCTTGACATTATAATTACCTGTAATACCACCAAATTCTATAATATCGCTATAGGTAAGTAACGTAATATTAGGATGTTTTGAAGCATTTACCATAATAGGGGCAAGCACTCATATTCCACAATCGTCAGTGGGATAGATTCTGTCTAATTGTGCCATTTTTCCTCCAATTGTGGCTTCTTTTTCGACTAGATAAACTCTAATTCCTTGGTCCGCTAAGTCCAAAGCCGCATTCATTCCTGCGATTCCAGCACCTATTACTAAAGCAGCTCTTTCTACAGGTATTTCTTTATAAGGGATAGTTTCTAATTCACGCGCACGATTTATACCTGCTTGTACTAACCTCTTAGCTTTTTCCGTGGCATTTTCTCTATCTTTAGCGTGAACAAATGAGCAATGTTCGCGAAGATTTACCATCTGAAAATAATAAGGACTTAATCCTGCTTCCGCTAAAACAGCTCTATATGTAGGCTCGTGAATTTTTGGCGTACATGCCGCCACTACTACCCTATTCAAATCTAACTCTAAAATATCGTTTTTAATAATCTGTTGACCAGGGTCGCTACAAGTAAAATTATTAACTCTCGCCACAACTACATTAGGTAATGGCTCGACAAAGTCCCTTACCGCGTCGCAATCAACAGCAGCTCCGATATTTACTCCTCACCGACATACATAGACTCCTATTCGAACATTGGTCTGAACGTCAGACAATTAATCCACCCTTGTTAAAAGTCACCATAAATTTTTTTATTTTTAATTTTTTTCCAATTTAGTTATTTTAATCTTATATTTAAAATATTATTAAATACCTTGAGTAAGAAAAAAAAGGAAACAATTTATTCTTTTTTGATTGAATTTAATAGTTTCTGCTTTAACTGAAACATAATTTAAAAGGTTAAGTTTTTTATATAACTATTAATTTTAAATTGTATTTAAAATTTTAAATTGTTTTAAATTGTTTTTAAATTGTTTTTAAAACTTAAAATCGAACATTTCTTCCCTCGATTTCTCTTTCAAAATTTTTTTATATTAGTATTTTTATTAATACTATTGCGTACTAACCGATTGTTCCTTCTACAACGCAACAGGTTATGGGATTTACCTAAATATGCCGTTTCCGCTATCGACGGCGCCTCTGGACAAACTGTCCAAGTTTGTCAAAATTTTTATAATAGTATTTTTATTAATACTATTGGTAATATTATTATCAATATTATTATTTTTAAATTCTTCAACTGGAAAATTATAAATTAACTTTATTTAAATTAAAGATAGATATAAGAATATTTTGTTAGATTCAAGCACAAGCAAAATCAGTGAGTTTTATTTAGTTGATGGAGCAAAAGGACATACCGGGACATTTTTAATAAAAGTTCTATTGGAAAACGATAAAAAGTGTAATATTGTTGCTACAGACCTTCCAACAGATTCAAGAAAAGAATTAATGACTAAAGAAATGTTATTTAGTAAAGATCTAGGTTATATGATAGATGTATTAGACAATCCAAGAGTAGAATTTATCCCAGCCGACTTAACTAAACCCGGCACATTAGAAAAACTATTTAAAGATAAAAAATATGATGTTATTTTTCATTTAGCTAGTCTATACGATTATTTTGCTAAGTTAGACATTTTACGTAAAATTAATGTCGAAGGGACGAGAAACTTATTGAATATCATCTGTGAAACTCAAGATCTTAATAAACTTAGGTTTATTCATTGGAGTACTTGTGGCGTTTACGGAGAACCTAAATATAATTACGATGAGAAAACAAAATATGTTATTCCTGTTGATGAAACCGCTCCATACGATCCTCCTAATAACTATAGCATATCAAAAAGAGAACAAGAATTAGTTGTTAAAGAACTTGAAGAAAAAAAAGATTTAAAAGCTACTATAATACGCCCTGCACCTATATTCGGACCTTATCAAAAATATGGGACTTACCATATATTATTTATAATGAAAGTTATGGGAAATTGTAGTATTCCGTTGCTCTACCCCAAAAAACATAGACTTATGTTGCCTTCTATTCATGTAGAAGATTTAGTGCGAGCTGCAATTTTCATATCGAAAAAAGAAGAAGCTATAGGAGAAGCTTATAATATTGTTCACGAGATGGTATGGATGGATGAATGGATTGAATGGCTAAGCCAGCAACTTGACTTAAAATATTCGATAATTCCGATTTGGTTTCCTATATACAAAATATTTGCGAAATTTATGGTTTGGGTTACTAAGAAAAGGGAAAAAAAAGCAAGAAAGTCGGACATGCGACCGTTGTTAGATACTCCAATGGCTAAATATATTACCCATCAGCATGCTTTTTCAAACAAAAAATTGAAGGATTTAGGATATGAATTTAAATATAATACGTGGACGGGATTTAAAGAAACGATAGAATGGTACATTAGATGTAATTGGATTCCTACAGAACAAAATAAAATGGATGTGTATTAATTATGAGTTTTATCGAAAGTATGATTATTTGTTTTATCGGTGGTTGGGTGAATTCGTACTTATATAGTAATTACTTAAGGAAAAAAAATAAAGGCTGGCTTTTTTGGTTCGCTTTGATCTGGCTAGGTGCAATCATAACTTTTGATTTTTTAATTTATGTTAATATTATTAAAGCAAACTGGTTTTTATGGTCTTGGATTCAAATCCCAAACGGAGTAGATCCTGGAAAGTACTGGATGTTTAATCCTTTTTTAATGTTTGGAATACAATTAAAATCACAAATAATACCCGATGCTGGATTTGTTTGGGATATTTTCGCCCTGTTCTTTCTAATTTCCTATATTTGGTGGTTTATTATAGGACAAAATCTTGGTAGAGTCATGTATGGGAGACTAGAATACGAAAAAGGTATCTGGTATCTTTTTAGAAAAACTAAGAAGATAAAAATAAAAAACAAAGCTGCGTACAGAATAAAGAGCGACTAATCTTTTTACTATAAGTAATATATACTTATTCAAATACAAACTAAGGAATTTTAATCCCTAATAAAGGTTCTCTTCCATGGATTTTCACCGCCCGCTCTTTTAAAGGCGAATCTGATATTTTATCTCAACATTTTATGATCGAAAAAAGAAGTTTTGATCAGAAAAAAAAAGAATTAAGCCTAATTTTTAGGTTTTCGATCATTTTAGAGTGTTTTTTTTATGGTTTCAGTAATTTGCGATCGGTAAGGAAAGGTTTTGATCAAAAATGAAAAGAAATTTAAGCTAGATTTTTCGGGATCAATCATCTATGATTGGAATGGATCACTTTTTGGTCTAGCTTTGATCGATTCTGATAATTTTTCATGATAAGATTTATATTCTTGAATTTCTATATTTATAAAGAGAATTTTTCTCAATATGTTAAGACAGAATTTTACATTATTGGACGAAAAATTATGTAAATTTTTTCAAGAGGAAAATTGATAATGATTGGATCTGTATTAGTTATTGGAGGAGGTATAGCTGGAATCCAAACTTCTTTGGATTTAACTGAATTAGGCTTTAAAGTTTATTTAGTTGAAAAAAGGCCAACAATTGGAGATCATATGGCTCAATTGGAGAAGATATTTCCCAAAATGGAATGCGCCTTATGTATCCTCACACCAAGAATGGTTTCAGTTTATAAAAATCGCAATATTGAGCTATTTACTTTATCTAAAGTTAAAAAAGTTACTGGAGAGGCTGGAAATTTTACAGTTACTATTATTAAAAGACCACGGTATATTATTGAAAGATTATGTAGAGGATGCGGCGATTGCGCTGCGAAATGCCCAAAAGTGGAAGCCCCTAATTTTTTTGATATGAATTTAGGTAAAAGAAAATCTGTATATATTCCATTTCCACAAGCGACTCCCCCTATATACTTGATTGATCCTAAGTTGTGTCTATATTTAAATAGACAGGTGTGTGGAGTATGCCAAAAAGTTTGTAAAGCTGAAGCAATTGAATACGAACAAGAACCAGAAGTTTTTGAATTAAAAGTTGGGGCAATTATTGTTGCTACCGGATTCGATGTGCTTGGGGAAGAGTTAACGCCAAGATGGGGGTATCAATATGAAAATGTTGTTAACGCTTTAGAGTATGAGAGAATATTATGTACATCAGGCCCATTTGGAGGCCAAATTTTAAGACCAAGCGACGAGCAAGAACCAAAAAAAGTAGCTTTTATTCAATGTGCCGGTTCGATAGATTTAGAAGAAAATGTACCTTATTGCTCTCGAGTGTGTTGTTCATATACCGCGAAAGAAGCAGTCCTTACTAGGATGTATTCTGAAGAAATAGAAACTTATGTTTTTAGGCATAAAATCAGAGCGTTTGGGAGAAATTTTTACGAATATGCTAAAAGATCGCAAGAAGAGTTTGGAGTAAAATACCTTCAAACTAAAATTGTTAGTATTCAAGAAGATCCCAACACAAAGGATTTAATTATCCAATATAAAGATTTAAAGTCTGAAGAAAATAAAGAATTTGTGGCAAATATGGTAGTATTAGCTGCACCATTAGTTTACTCAAGAGGAACTAAAAAATTAGCTTCAATTTTAGATATTAAACTAGATAGATATGGATTTTTCCAGGAAAGATCCTATTATAATAAATCCTTATCTTCTAGAGACGGAATATTTTTATGTGGATTTTGTCAAAGTCCAATGGATATATCAGAATCTGTAGTTGATGCTAGCTCAGTTGCTTCACAGATAGCTAACTTATTAAATTCCGTAAAATATACACAAATAAGAAAGAAGGAAATTCATGCCTTACAGAAAGGAGAAATTATAGAAATAATTCCTGCTACTTTAGTAATTGGAGGCGGGATCTCAGGAATGACAGCTGCATTAAATACAGCTAATCAAGGTTTTAAAACTTATGTCGTTGAAAAAGAGGAAGTATTAGGTGGAAATTTGAATCACATAAACATTTTATATCCAACTCAGGAGAAAGCTTCAAAAATTCTGAATGAGATTAAGGATAAAGTTGAGAAAAATGATAATATTCAAGTTTTCTTAAATACAAAAATCAAAGATGTTAAGGGATCAATTGGAAATTACATCGTTTCTATTGAAAATACTGATAAAAAGAGTCAGAAGTTAAATATTGGAACCATTATTATTGCTACTGGAGGACAAGAATTTAAACCTAAAGGTCTTTTTCAATATAACGAAAAAAATAAGAATATTCTTACTCAAATGGAATTAGACCAAAAGTTGAAGGATGGAGGGACAGAGTGGCTTAAAGATATAAATCATGTTACTTCAATTTTATGTGTCAGCGCCAGATATAAAGGGGGATTTTCTTACTGTTCAAATGTATGTTGTAGTAATTCCATCAAAAATATAAATATTTTAGAAGAAATTAAACCAAACCTTAAAATGTTAGTATTTTTTAGAGATCTCCACATTGCCAAAAAAGAATTTGAAAAATATTTTGATACGAGAAAAAAAACTGCAAAATTTATACGATATAGCCCCGATAATCTTCCAGAAATTTTTAAGATAAACGAAGATCCTGAAAGATACCAAATTAAGGTACGCGATTATATTAATCCTGAAAGAGATATTATTTTCACGACAGATCTTATTATTCTATCAACACCAATGATTCCAGCTGACAATTTGGGAGAATTAGCGGGTATGTTTAATGTTCCTTTGAGCGAAAAGGGATTTTTTTTAGAAGCTCATACCAAATTAAGACCTTTAGATTTTGCAAACGATGGAATTTTCTTATGTGGATGTGCTCAATGGCCTAAAAATGTACAAGATTCGATTTCACAGGCAAATGGCGCTGCCGGTAGAGCCAGCAGATTTTTAAGTCTAAAAAAGATAACCTCTACTAAATTAAAATTCCTTTCGTTTTTACTTTCCATAGAATGCTATTTTAAGGATTTAAAAATAAACCACGAAAAATGTAATGGATGCGGGAGATGTAAAGAGGTTTGTTCTTTTAACGCTATTGATCTCATAGAATTAAAACAAGAATATGAAGATGTAAGTTTAGATGTAAAAAAAGCAGTTATCAATCGTGCTTTATGTAAAGGATGTGGAAAATGCATTTCGACATGTAGAACAAAAGCAATTACGGCTAGACATTACAATTTTGATCAAATTTCTGCAATAATAGACCCATATTTCTTAGAAAAAGGAGAACCTTTAGAAAAGGGAGAAGAAGCGGCAATACTTCATTAATATAGTTAGAGAATCTATACCCAATTTTTTTTTTTGTTTAATTTCGTTTATGAAAAATTTATTCAAATTGATTTTTGTAGAGAAATGATTTTTCATTATTGTGATGATTTTACCGTAGATTACATCGATATCTCGTATGGACATCATAAATCACATAATAAAAAAAAAGAAATTATATTAAATTGTAAAATAAATGGATATTAAACTTATACCGTATAAAAATAAACAATAATAAATATAAAATGTTATAAATATTAAGATTTTGAATCTCAATCTTAATGAAGCTCGCTTAAGTCAAATAAATTTAAATATAAGGATGTGAAGAGTATTACAGAGATTGAAAAAAAAATTGAGTCGGAACAAAAGACTGACGAAAGGGATAGAATCTTTGATAAAATTTACGAACAAAATTTACGAGATGTGTTAAAAAGATGTTATCAATGCGGTCGATGTAGTGGCGTATATCAACTTAGTAAGGTTCAAAAGTTCCCACCTAGTAAAATTATTCAACTTGTGTTAGAAGGTTTTGAGGATAAAGTAATAGAAAGCGGAGTATTATGGGATTGCTTAACTTGTAATAACTGCCTTCAAAATTGTCCCGAAAACATTAATTTCGCGGATTTCGTGCGAATTGCGAGATATAAAATGCGAAAATTGGCAAATCAAAATCCTGACAATTATATTGCTCATAAAGGTATTTATACTACTGTCTCTGAGATTATGAGTCAACCAAATATCCAACCAGAGAGATCTCTTGATTGGGTACCTGAAAAATGTAAAATTTCAGATAAAGGAAATATTTTATATTATGTAGGATGTTTACCATATTTTGGATTTGAGTTTGTAAATCTGGAATCAATTGCGACAAGTACACTCAAATTAATTTGTCAAATAGAAAATGAGCCAATAGTAGTACTTAAAGAAGAAATATGTTGTGGACATGATTTGTATTGGGGACAAGGTAAATTGAAAACCTTTATCAAATTAGCGCAAAAAAACATAACTCTTTGGGAAAAAAAAGGAATCTCCACTATTATAACTGCTTGTGCCGAATGTTATAGAACATTTAAAGTCGATTACCCAAATCTTTTTGACGATTTTAACGAAAAATTTGAAATTAAGCATATTATTGAATATATTTATGATAATTGGAAGCAAAATAAAATTGAATTCACAAATCCTAAGGAAAGCACCGAGCTAGTTCAATTTACTTTTCACGACCCATGCCGATTAAGCAGATTTTTACCCAAGGAAAACACGATTCTTGAAAAAACTCGTGAGATTTTCAACGAATTCAAAAAATTAGGTTATGAGTTTAACGAGATGGCACATAATAAAGAAAATTCGCTTTGTTGCGGAGTAAGTTCTTGGATGAATTGTAACGAAAAATCTAAAGCTTTACGATATAAACGAATGTTAGAAGCAAAAGCAGCAGGGACAATTATGGTTACATCGTGTCCAAAATGCCGTATACACTTGAATTGCCTTCAAAACGATTATGAAGACATTTCCTCAATAGAAATAATGGATTTCTCTGAATTTTTAGTGAACCATGTAGAATTAAGAAATAATGCTAAAGATATGGGGGAAGAACAATAATGGAAGGGACAGTATTAGTTATTGGAGGAGATATTGCAGGAATCCAAACCTCTTTAGATTTAACTGAATTAGGATTTAAAGTTTACTTAGTTGAAAAAACACCTTCAATTGGTGGTCGTATGTCTCAACTCGACAAAACATTTCCAACCAACGATTGCTCATTATGTATACTTGCCCCAAAGATGGTTGAAGTGTTTAGAAATCCTAATATTGAATTAATGACTTATCATGAGGTCCAAAAAGTTACTGGAGTAGCGGGAGATTTCACAGCAACCGTTCTTAAAAAGCCTCGCTACGTTGATGATATAAAATGTAAAGGTTGCGGAGATTGTGCGGCAAAGTGCCCAAAAATCGAAGTACCTAACCTTTTTGATATGAATTTAGGGAAAAGAAAATCTATCTACATCCCATTTCCTCAAGCTGTTCCTCCAATATATTTAATTGATCCTGAATTGTGCTTAAAATTAACGAAAGATGTCTGTGGAGTATGTCAAAAGGTTTGTCAAGCTGAAGCGATTGATTTCGAACAAGAACCTCAAGAAATTGAAATAAAAGTTGGGGCGATTGTAGTGGCTACTGGATTCGATATGTTTGGGGAAGAATTATCGTCGAGATGGGGTTATCGTTTAAAAAATGTTGTTAACGCTTTAGAATATGAAAGAATATTGTGTGCCTCTGGACCTTTTAGTGGACATGTGTTGCGCCCTAGTGACGAGCAAGAACCTAAAAAGATTGCTTTTGTACAATGTGCAGATTCAAGAGATTTGCACGAAAATATTCCTTATTGTTCAAGCGTCTGTTGCATGTATACTGCAAAAGAAGCTATAATCACTAAGGAACATTCTGAAAACTCTAATTGTTATATATTCAGGCACGATATTAGAGCATATGGAAAAAACTTTTATGAATTTACTCAAAGAGCCCAAGAAGAATATGGCGTAAAATATTTTCAAACAAAAATAAGTAGTATTAAAGAAGATCCGGAAACAAATGATTTAATTATACATTATGAGGATTTAAAAACAGGAAAATTTAATGATTTTCGATCGAATTTAGTTGTTTTAGCTACACCATTAGTTCCTTCAACAGGTACAAGGCAATTAGCTAAAATTCTGGGAATTGAGTTAGATCACTACGATTTCTATAAAGAAAAATCTTATTTTAATAAATCTTTATCATCAAAAGAAGGAATTTTCTTATGTGGCTTTTGTCAAGGTCCGATGGATATACCTGAAACAGTAGCAGATGCAAGTGGTGTGGCTTCACAAGTAGCTAATTTATTAAACTCTGTTAAATTTAAAGAAATTCAAGAGAAAGTTTATGATGTACCTGAAATAGAAGTGAAAATATCAGATGACCCGCGAATAGGAGTATTAGTATGTCATTGTAGAATTAATATTGGTAAATATGTTGATGTGTCTGATGTAGTTGAATATGTTGAAAAATTACCCTATGTAGTTCATTGTGAAGCTAATTTATATTCATGTAGTTCTGATTCTCAGGTACGAATAAGAGAAGTCATCCAAGAAAAGAATTTAAACAGATTTATTGTAGCATCATGTACACCAAGAACTCATGAAGGATTATTTCAAGAAACATGTCAAGAAGCAGGTTTAAATAAGTATCTATTTGAAATGGTTAATATACGCGACCAGTGCTCTTGGGTGCATATGGGTGATAATGAAGCTGCGACTGAGAAATCTAAAGATTTAATAAGAATGGCGGTCGCAAAAGCACGATTATTAAAACCTCTAACGGAAGCAAAGTTAGATATCACCCCAACGGCAATAATAATTGGTGGGGGGGTGTCTGGAATGACTGCTGCATTGAATATTGCCAATCAAGAATTTAAAGCATATCTTATTGAAAAAGAGAATAAATTAGGAGGCAATTTGAATAATCTTAATGTTCTGTTTCCAATTCAAGAAGATGCCTCAATAATATTAAATGATATTAAGGATAAAGTTAAAAAAAACAAAAACATTCAGATTTTCTTAAACACTAAAATTAAGGATATTAAAGGTTATATTGGTAATTATATTGTTACAGTTATCGATTCAAAGAACCAATCTCAAGATTTAAAAATTGGAACAATTATAGTGGCAACTGGAGCTCAAGAATTAAAACCTGATGGCGACTTTCAATATAATAAAACGAATAAAAATATTATTACTCAATTAGAGTTAGAACAAAAATTAAAAGAAAAGGATAAATCGTGGTTAGATAATATAAATCGAGTAACAACCATCTTATGCGTCGATGCGAGACAAAAAGAGGGAATTACTTACTGTTCTAACATCTGCTGTGGAGTCAGCATTAAAAATGTTAGCATTTTAAAAGAACAAAAACCAGATCTCGAAATGATTGTTCTCTATAGAGACTTTCAAATGGCAAAAAAGGAATTTGAAGAATATTATCGAGAACGCAGAAAGGATGCGATTTTCTTAAGGTATGATCTTGATCAAATGCCTAAAATTTCGAAAAAAGGTAACAAGCCTGAAAAATATGAAATAAAAGTATTTGATACTAATATACAGGACGAAATTGAGTTCGAAACCGATTTGATAGTTCTTTCAACTCCTATGATCCCCGCAGATAATTTAAATGAATTGGCTAAAATGCTCAAGGTTCCTTTAGATAAAAATGGCTTTTTCTTAGAAGCTCATGTTAAATTAAGACCATTAGATTTTGCCACGGATGGAATTTTTCTCGCTGGATGTGCGCAGTGGCCAAAAAATATACAAGATTCGATTTCCCAAGCAAATGGTGCTGCCGGAAGAGCAAGTAGGTTTTTGAGTGCTAAGACAATAAAAACTTCAGGATTAATCGCAGAAGTCATCCCTGAAAGATGCATAGGATGCGGAAAATGTGAATCTATTTGCCCCTATAATGCAATAGAAATTAAAGAAGCTTTAATGGAATTTGAAGATGTAAGTTTAATACTAAAGAAATCTTTTATAAACTCAGCATTATGTAAGGGATGCGGAACTTGTGCCGCAACTTGTCCTAATGGGGCAATCTCAGTAAAACATTATGATTTTGACCAAATATTTGCAATGATTGAAACATATTTATTAGATTAAGAAAGGAACGATAAAGGAGAAAGATAAAAAACATGTCAAATGCTAGTAAAAAAGCAAAAATAAAGGACTTTAGTCCAGAACTTTTAGTTTTTTGTTGTAATTGGTGTTCTTACGCAGGTGCTGATTTAGCCGGAGTCTCAAGATTTCAATACCCTCCAAATATAAGAATTGTCCGAGTAATGTGTTCAGGGAGAGTGGATCCTTCTTTTGTTTTAAAAGCATTAAAAGAGGGTGCAGATGGTGTTCTTATTAGTGGATGTCATATAGGGGACTGTCATTATATTGATGGTAATAAACATACACTAGAACGGTTTGGTCGATTACACGAGATAATTATTAAACAATTAGGCGTTAATGAAAAGCGTGTAAGGTTAGAATGGGTTAGCGCCTCCGAAGGCAGACAATTTGCTGACTTAATTACGGAGTTTACTAATGATATTAAAAGACTAGGGCCTCTCAAAAGATAATTGATTAAAAACAACAATTTCATTGAAATTGTATAAAAAAAAGTAATTTAAGAGAGATATTTTTTAAAAATTTTTTGTAAATCTTCTAAAAGATTTGTTCTTGGAAGACCATCTGCAAAGGATTTACTCATTAAGTCCGTCTCTCTAAGTTCATTTGCTTTTATAATAAAATCAATAATTTCTTGCATTAAGGATACAGGCTCAAATTCCCATACTTTATTTCTAGAAAAACAAATACATTTTAAATCGAAAGCTCTAAAACCAGAAAGCGTGTCAAAAATCAACTCTCTTAACATTATCCCATAACACACTATTTGGGGTAAGCTCTTAATCATATCAGTTTCATTATCCTTAAGATCTGCTATAATTAATGTGTTTTTATTAACTAAAATCAAGTCAATAGATCCAACGCAGTATTCACTACCATCCAAATCTTTCCAAACTGGTACTTCAGAAGCCATTGCATTAGGATGTTTTATCATAATTTTTTTAAGAATAGGTTTATGTGGGGATTTTAATCCATGATTCTCCTTTCGGTATTTTTTATCGACTTGTTGAACTAACTTTAAAAGATTTCTGTAAAGACCGACCAGTAATCTATCGTATGAATACTCCCTAATTTTTTTATTAGAGATTAAACTGTTAATTAAGTATTCTCTAATAAATTCTGTCTCTATATCTTTACTCTTTACCTTATGAATAATGCTTTTTATTTCTCCCGAAGAAAAATCCCAAGTTCTCAAAATGTTTTCATTATCAAGAGCATAAATACCTCCCGAAGTAAGAAGCGTGGGTGGGTGGTATTTATATCTAATGAAGGGTTATGCAGGTATATCGGTTATTTTTTATTTCTATTCCATTGTAACTGCATATTCTTCTGTAGAATCAGGTAATTTTGTAGGTATTATAATTTTTTCAGCCTTGCCATTCATTATCGCCTTATTCATGTTGCCATCTGTCATCCTTTTTGATATGGCCTTTGAACATAGAAAAAAATACATATTGAAATTTGCTACTAAATATGGAATTATAAACAATGTACAAGTCAAATTTGAAGTAATTGAAAAATAACTAATTTTATTTTATCTTTCTTTTTTTTTTCGAGATCTGAAATTTATTCAAATACTTTCATTTAAAGACTTTAGTTTATTAATACCAAAAGACAATACTTACTAATTAGTAATTAGTAATTAACCTCGTTAAATTTTTTAGGAAGATTTCTTTTTTTTCATTGTATGTCGGAGCTTAAAAAAACAATTGAAGATTACGCAAATGAGTTTATGCAAGAAGAGGGAATAAAGGGTAAAGCGAAGCGAATTAAAATAATGAGAATTATAGAGACTGTAGGATTTGATAAACGTAAGATAAAAACAGCCCTTCTACGATCAACGATTACAGATAGAATACAACACGATTAATTCTCATGCGTTAACTATCTATTTTTAAATAATTTCATAAATTAATTTAATGATTATTCCTAATAAAACAATTATAATAACTAATTTAAAAAAAAATATCCTTAGAGGGAGTTTAACTTGCTTGATATTGAGTTATTTCGGACAAACCTAGAGAAAATTATTGAATCAGAAAAAAAAAGGTTCAAAGATCCATCAAACGCAGAACGAGTCTTAGACTACGATAAAAAGTGGAGATATGCCTTAAGTGAGCTTCAAGAGTTAAGGAAAAAACGGAACGAGATCTCTCGCCAAATTGGAGAATATAAAAAAGCAAAAGAAAATAAAAGAGCGCAAGAAGCTATTAAAGTATCTTCAAAAATTAAAGAAGAAATTGAAAAGATAGAAAAACAAAAATCGGAATATTTCGAAGAAAGAGAAAAATATCGATATATCGTAGGAAATATCTTACATAAATCTGTTCCTACCGCAGAAACAGAGGAAGATAATGAAATAGTAAGAACAGTTGGAAAATTACCAAAATTTGATTTTAAACCATTATCGCATGTAGAATTAATTTCTAAGATAGATGGCGCAGATACAAAAAAAGCGGCTGAAGTTGTGGGTTCAAGATTTTATTATTTAAAAGGGGATCTGGTTTTACTAAATCTATCCTTAATGAGATTTGCGTTAGATTTTCTCCAAAATAAAGGTTATATTCTTATGTGGACACCCTTTTTTATCAAGCACGAAATAATTAAAGCAGCTGCAGAATTGGCTGATTTTGAGGATCAGCTTTACAAAATTCACGATGAAGACTTATTTATGATTGCAACTTCAGAACAAACTTTAGCCGCCTACCATTATGATGAAATTATAGAACCAGAGAGATTACCAATAAAGTATGCAGGGATCTCATCTTGTTTCAGAAGGGAAGCCGGTTCTCATGGAAAAGATACTTTAGGTATATTTCGCGTGCATCAATTCGAAAAGGTTGAGCAATACGTATTTTGTAAGCCTAAAAATTCATGGGAGATTCACGATGAGTTAATACAGAATGCCGAAGAAATTTACAAACAATTAGAGATTCCTTATAGAATTGTAAATATTGCGTCTGGAGAATTAAACGACAACGCAGCAAAAAAGTACGATTTAGAAGCATGGTTTCCGGCCTCCCAAACTTATCGAGAACTCGTTAGTTGTAGCAATTGCTTAGATTATCAAGCAAGAAAATTAAAAATTCGAATGGGAAAAGTGGGTTCAGAAGAAAAGCAAATACTTCATACTTTAAACTCAACCGCCATAGCGACCGAACGGACAATCTGCTCTATCTTAGAAAACAATCAAAATGACGATCATTCGATCACAATTCCAAAAGTCCTTCAAAAATACATGAATGGCAAAAAGATTATTAAGAGTATAAGATAATTTTTAATTGAATGAAAAATGCTTGAAGTACAATTAGAAGATTTTGAAGAATTTTATAAGGAAAAAATCAATTATCAGTTTTTTAAAACAATAAAGGTTTCAAAAAAGATTATTTCGGACATTAGGAATAATCTTATTGGAATCAAGATAACCATGGACCATTTTTTAGATTCTTCGGAAAGGATAGAATCTAAATCTAAAAAATCACTGAAGTTATTTTCAGAAAGAATTAAAGCTTCAATAGATGAGATAGAAATACCCGAAGAGGAAATTACTTACGATAATTTAAATGATTTATTGAATTCCATCAAAAAATTATTAAGATCTATACATGAAATTGCCAGAAGATCGTTGCCTAAATTTCAAAAAGAAGTTCAGTCAGAAATAAAAGAACTCGATTATAGAACCCGCAAACTTGGAAAAAAACAAGTGATCTTAGACAAGTTTCTTCTTACTAAATACACCGATCTTAAAAATGCAGAAGATTTATTAAATAAATTACCGAAATTATTCAGTCTTAAAACAAACATAGAAAACGCAAAATCAGACCTGAGTGAATTTGAAACTGAAGTTGATGAACGGCAAAAGAAATTAGAAAAGTTAAATTCGGAATTAATTACACTTGAAAAAAATGATTTATTTAAAAAACTTGAAAATGAACAAGAGAAATTATTTAAGTTAAGAATAAAAATTAACGATGAGATTGGCTTTAAAAAAGCGTTAAAGAAGTTAAAATTTGAACTAGATAAAGAAACAATTCATATTGCAAATCTTGACTTTAATTATCTAAAAAATTTCTTAAAAGATCCAATCTCAACTTTAAAAAACGAAAGTAAAGATTTACCAAATTTCTCAGCTCTTTTAGTACATCTAAGGCATATTTTAGAAGAAGGTAAGTTAAATCTTAAAGCAGACACAAAAGATAAAACAATAGTACAAATTAATAATATATTCGAGGAAAAGACGATGCATTCGTATATCGATGAATTAAAAGGTCTAAATGAAAATATTAATAAAATTCAAAATGAAATTAAAGAAGCGGGGCTTTCCACAAAATTAGAGGATATTAAAAATCAAATATCTTTTAATGCAGCAAAACTCGAACATATTCAAAACGACCTTGAGCGGAAAAATAAAGATTATCTGAAATATCTAGGGACATTAAAACAAGAACGGGAAAATTTCCAAAAATTTGTGGAACGGGTTATTCATGAGGGCATCAAAATAAGTATAACTTTTATTTTCTAATATAGGGAGTTTTAATTTTTCTTAGATATTTCAAATTCTCGATTATTATTTGCACTTTTTTTTTGTAGGGTTAATTTTAAGTTTTCTTTGAAAAACAAAAAAGTCTCAGTGCGCTTTAAATTAAAAATTTTTAAGTACTCGTATGCTAATACCAAATCTTGTTTGATATCAATGTCAAAGCCAGCTCGAAAGGAATCGTATATAGCAAATTTTAATCCCATTTTTTTGGCATGATTAATTAAGGCAAATAAAGAGGGAGTATTAGGGTCTGAAAAATAAGATGGCAAAATATCGGGCGGATTTCTCCCTAATACTGAAACTCCTGCCGATTGAATTGAAGGGCAAACAACTAATTGATTATTTTTTACCAGAGTATCTATTTCGTAATAATTTTTGGCAGAAATTAAAATAAGATCTAAAAAAACAAATACAGTACTTTGAGCACTAAATTTTTTAATTGCGATATGATTAAGAACTGAAATTATTTCGTCAAAGGATTGCCCATTTTTTAATTTCTCTTTAATCCCGATTAAATTATAATCATTTGCCAGTTCAAGTATTTCAGAACTATTACAATACACAATTTTTTTATCGAAGCAATTTACTTTCAATAAGGTATTACAAAGATCTTTAAACAATGCTATTGATAAATTTTTAAGTTGCTCTTTCGAAAAACAATCTCTAAGGCGAGATTTAGTTTTTGATAACGGAGCTATTGGAATTAATAAAATACTCATATTAAATTTGTAAATATTTCTTATATATTCCTAAATAAAGATTTGATAATTACAAATTAATTTTAAAATTTAAAAATAAATCCTTTTAAGTTTGTATAATTATTGAATAAACATCTCTTTAAAAGCAACATTTTGCCTTCTTTATTCTATTTTCATAAAGTATTTTCGAGTATTTTAATAGCTATTAATTCGAAGGCCTTAGTAACATTTTCGTTCAACTTTGCAGATGTTTCGATATATTCTACATTATAACTTCTTACTTTTTTTTCGCCTTCCTCTATAGATACTTTTCTTTCGTTATTTTTATCAATTTTATTTCCAACTATAATAAAGGGGATATCACTGTTTAGATCTTTCATCTTTGATATCCAAAATTCCAAACTTTCAAATGATTCTCTGTTCAAAATATCAAAAACAACGACGGCACCAACAGCGTAATCAAAATAATATTCAGTGACAAATAATTTATCTTGTTGTCAAGCTTTAGAATCAAGTTGTAGACAGAAACAAGACGAGTTTATCTAAAATAGTTGACAACACCCTCACAAAATTATATTTGACTCAAATAGTTGACAAAACGCTCTTAGAATTCAAAAAACCAACAATCTCTTAGACGATAAATTCAATAAGATTTCACTTATTCATAACTAAAATTTCATGAAAAAACTAAGTTTTTTTTGTTCAACCTTTATAGATATAGAAGTAATAAATATTATTAAATTTTAAATTCAAAATGAATCAGAATGTATAGAAGAAAATTTTCTTGCCTAACCAATCCTGCTCGATCGTGTTCATATTTAAGAAAAACTAATTTTGTCAAAAGACATTATAATAATGATTCCTCTATTGGTGGAATTGCTTCCTCTCTTGTCTCCTCAAAAATTGAAACAATGGGTTGGACTATTGTAAATCAATTTCATAAGAAAATTTTAGAGAATCAGATCAAATTACATGGAAATCAACTAAGTATTTTAACAAACATTGATGGTTCCCTTAAACTGAGTTCCGAATTACCCCCAATCAGAGCAAAAAGTGTAGCAGATATCAATAAGATAGCTTCTGAGAGTGGTAGAAGAAAATACAATTGGATTGGGATTGTTTATGAAATAAATGAAATAAATCCTCGAACTAATAAGATAATAGATAGAATTGGAGGAGCCTCTACATCAACTATGCGTGATAGATGGCATTGGTATATTAGAAATTCGTTAAACAAACCAGAAAAATTCGATCTAGGGATTCACAAAAAAATTCGTAATTATTTATTTAATGTATTGGGATTTTCAAAAAATGATTTGTTGAACGGTAAAAATTGGAACTATGGATTAATATATTTATTATTAAATAAAAGATTTAAAAGATTTGTTAGAATAGTTTGTTTTTCTTTTATTTCTTTGCGAAATCAAGAAATTTCTTTTATTAAAGAGAATAACTTGCTTGACGATGGTCTTAATCAGCAGCGAGGCGGTGAAGGACTTAGAGCACCTTTACCCATAATTAAAATAGCTTTTTATATCACAATAGGCTATTCTATACCAAAAATAGTAGAGGTTTTATTTTCTGAGCATGGAATAATATGCGGTGAAACAACGGTAGCAAGGCGGATAACAAAGTTTTTTGATAATTATCAAGAAGCACAGATCAAATTTATGAGACCTCTGTTCGCGTGGTTAATTCAGTTAAAATTCGAGTTATATGAGATAAATGACGCATTTGATAGATTTATGCACTTACGGATTAGTGCGTTTTTTGGAGAAAAATTATACTACGAACTTAAAAACTTATCTTATGGTGAACTAATGGAATTACCGATTACGAGACAGATCGACGCTACCTATTGGTCACAAGAAGGACATACGTCCTTTAAGAGAATTCCAGTAAATATATTAAAACATCTATTATTTACTTATATTTCTGGCGCAAAAGCCTTACATGATCGTAGTATCAAACTCTTTTTAACAGGAAAAGCAGTATCTACTCTTGATAAACAATTATTATATCAGCTAGAAGGACAACTTGGTTATGAAAAAAATTGGAGTAGAGCACGAAGATATGTTATTGGAAGTTTCTTAATACAAGAACTACGAAAAGTAGAAAATCTACCTCAAAACTTACAAAATGATGCAATAAGTGAAATATATACAAAAGTAGGTTACTCTAAAGAAACTAGCAAGTCAAATTCTTCTTATTTGACGAAAAAGTTTTTTTGTGGCTTTTCCACCGTCAAAGTATTGAAATTTTTGAATGAAAATCCATCTATAACTTCAATTGAAGATTTTGATGCCGTTTTTTCTTGTAAATATGGAAGTTATAACGACTTCCTTCTAAATAGGGAATCCATCATAGAATTGATCATAAACAATGCAAACCACACCACAGCGGCAGAAACAGCCCATATGGAGTCAAGTGAGTTTTATAAACAAGTTAATGCGTTAGGATACTCAAGCTATTGGGATGCTAGACAAGATCTTTGTCTTCCAAAATTAATTACAATGATGAGAGAAGATGACAACGGAAATTTTAATCATATTTTTACTTCCATTGGCTATTCTATTAATAATGCTAAAAATCATAATGAGTTAACAAAAAAACTTTTTAATAATATTTTTAATTCATCTTATAGTGGTCAAAAATTTTTAAAAAAAAATCCTAACCTAGCCAGCTTAAAGCAAATAAAAGATTTCATAGATAAAAATGGTTTAGATGAAGATCTCAAAAATAGTTTTGTAAGAATTGTTATCAATCCCAAAATTTTAGCGCAGATTTGTGATTCAATTATTAAAAAATATTCCGACATCAATTACTACTCAGATATAAGCAAAAAAATTGGTATAAGTTATAATTTAAAGAAAGTTATTAAGGAAAAACTTACTTTGCCACTACAGGCTTTTGAAAAACTAAAAATTCTATATGACGGTAACATTCTACATCAAGAGATTGAAGGAAGGAAACGTATATATACACATTGACATACTCACATTAAGTGAATTTTAGACCTTACCTTCATATATTTTTTTATTTATTTTTCTAAATATTTATTTATAATTTGTATAGACAAAACTTCAAAAATCTTATTTATATTTTCATTTGTTTTGGCAGATGTCTCTATATATTTTACATGGTAATTTTTTGCTTTCTTTTGTGCCTCTTCAGCAGTTACTTGTCTATCTTCTTTTTTATCCATTTTATTCCCCACTATTATAAAAGTGACATCACCGCTTAACCTTTTCATATTGTCGATCCAATAATCAATATTCATAAAAGACGTTCTATTCGAAATATCGAAAATAACTAGAGCACCAATAGCATATTCGAAAAAGTAAGTGTTTACATATAACTTATCGTGCTGTCCAGAGATATCCCAAAGGTATAGACTGAGACCTTTCCCTTCTAAATACTTTCTAGATTTGGGGTTAATTTGATTTCTTTTAATAATATCGTTCACATTAAGCTCTTTAATCAAGAAGTTAGCACCAACAGTTTGGATATATTCTGTTTTAAATATTCCATCGACATATCTAGCTAACATACTGGTCTTTCCCACGCTTGCATCTCCTAACAGTAATACTTTTCCCCTATAACTCAATTTTTTGACCTTTGGTTTATTGTAATATACTACTACTTTAAATTTAATTTAACTCATTTAAAAGTTTTAACAAAATTTAAAAGATCTTTTGCATTTCATTTTTTTTTTGTGTTAACTTCGCAACTTTACATTCAGAGCTGATAAAATGTCTAAACAGATGTTCATATCCTAAAATTTGTTTGGGTCTGCCGTTTTCAAGCCATAACCCTGATGTATATTCTGGAGCTTCTTTTACTTGATTTAGAGTAGTAAGCAAAAAGTGATTATCGGCGATTAATAAGCCAAATGGAATAACAGTATCCCCTTCAATAGAATGAACTTTAACAGCTAATTTTAATAATTTTTTTATCTCTTCTTTTATATTATCAAAAAATTTTAGAGCGATAACAATCTCGTTCGAATTAGATGAAAATTTTTTATTCCATAATTCTTTCGTTATCCAATCGTACCCACCTAATTCTTCCATTAATAAGTCAGGAGTAATTATAAAATATATTCTACGGGTCGCTGAACTGATTAGTTCTTTAATTTTTTTTCTAATCTTTTCTTTAGAGTTAATTGCCCAAACTCGTGGTTCATATTCCTCTTCGTCTATTTCTAATTCGTTTATCGCTTTTTCTATTATCAATGTTTTTGACATTTTTTCCTTGTATTCTTGGCGAATAGAATTGAAAATTTTTTGAATAGGTATAATCTGATAATTGGCACCCCTCTTAACCAGCTCTTTCTGAATAAAACCTCTATCTATTAATCTATTTAAGGAATCGTATACTCGAGCACGATCTACTCCAGAATGTTTTGCAATATCAGCCGGAGAAAGGATCTTATATTTACTTAAAGTTAACATAACTTTACTATCATTTTTGGTAAATCCTAACGATTGAAGTGATTTCTCAATCTCAGCTTCGGTAAGTTTAATCTTTTTTTCCATTTTTATAGTTATATAAGAGTTCTATTCCCGCTTTTATTTACATTTATAATATACAATTTTTTAATTTTATACTTTTACTTTACAAAACATGAATTTTTGAACTATCTCATATCGTTAAAAATTAATTCTATTTGAAAAAACTCTATTAACCTTTTAATAAATTTATTATTTTTAAGTAATAATAAAATTCTAAGATACAAAAAATTCTATATCTCATTTAATTTAACTTAAAAATTTTCATTTTGTCGGTTAAATTAATATAACGAACATATTTTCGATCATAAAAATTCAATTAAGTTAAATTTCCAATATATTGATTCGAATCATAACATTTATATAATAGAATTGTGTAGTTATAATTAATTAATAATTTTAATTAAGAAAAAAAAAATTTCTAAAAAATTAGTGGAGGAATAGAATTATGGCAAAAAAGAAAGCACCTGAGAAAAAAGCAGCGCCTGCCAAGAAAAAAGGTGAAGGATACATTGCGAAAGCCCCTATTAGGCGATTAATGAAAAAAGAGGGAGCCAATTTAGTAGCTGCCGAAGCGCTTGATAAATTAATCAGTTATTTAGAAAGTTCAGCTGCAGACGCAACTAAAGATGCAATTAAAATCTGTAAAAGCGATAATCGCAAAAGAGTTACAAGCGCCGACATTCGCAAAGCAACAAGGTAAATAGCTCAATATTTTTAATAACTTTGTATTACTTTTTTTTTTCCTTTTTTATAAAATAAAACAATTATTTAATTTTCTCACAAAATCTTAACATTTAAATATTGAGGAGATATTTTAGTTATAGAGATCACATAGAGTTTATTACGCTTGGATTCGCTTGGATTTTTCTTAGTGCAGCCTGGTGGTTATACGCAGTTTATTTTATTCATTTGATTTTCATTAGTGTTCAAATCCCACTATTTTGGGGGATTTTCTTTCAAAGATTTTTTTTTTCTTTTGTGTTTGTTTTGTTGGATATATTCATTTTTTACTCTGAAGAACGGAGACTACAAGAAAATATTTGTACTAATTTTTGGAATAATAGTGATTTTAAACGAAATTTATCTCATAACATTTCTACTTATTGAGAAGTTTAAATATCATTAGCGCCATTGCGTACAATCTGGGGTATTTAATGCCGGATAATATTGCTAATTGGCTAACAAAATCAAAAAAATAGGTTTTTTTTCCAAATAATTTATTTTTTTTTAAAAATCTTTAAAAAATTCTTTATTTAAGTAGAGGGTTATTTTTTCCTCAATTTTCTTCTTAACTGTTTCTAATTCTTCAATTACAACCCTAGTATTACCAATAATATCAATGTAACCGAGTTCTGAGGGAAATCTAGGAACGATATGCCAATGTATATGATCAATACTCGCTCCCGCTTCTTTTCCCTGATTTATTCCAATATTATATCCACGAGGATGATACACATCATCTAATAATAACTGTAAACCTTGAATCGCTCTAAATATATGAAGAATTTCTGTTTTTGTTAATTCAGTAAATTTTAAGACATGCCTGTTTAGACAGACCATTAAGTGACCAGGATTGTAAGGATAAATATTCAAAACTACAAAAATTATATCGTCTTGATAAACTTTTATAATTTTGACTTGCTCATCATTATCTCTCAAAGCACACATAATGCATTCTACCTTAGGTTTTGCCGGACCTTGAACATATTCCAATTTTTTTCCTAATATTTTGAGCCACTTATCAAAAATTCTTATTCACCAAAATTTCTAAAACTTTACATATCGTTTTATTCATAACTATAGTTTTAAATTGTCTATTACAAATATAAAGAATAGTCGGGATCAGTATTGTATTCTTGAGATACATGGGAGTTATCGTAATCTAATTTTCCCGAACAGTACTCATCTATTATTATAGTACTGTAAACGAACGAATTAAACACTTTTCTAATACTTTTAAATAGTGAGTTTTTTGATATAGTCCCGTTATCATTAAGGAATATTTGGTCGCTTATTTCATAGCTATAATTATTTATACGATAAAAAACATCTTTAATGAGAAAAGACTTTTTCAGATCCAAAAAAAATTGAATCCTTTTATTATCTGGTTGTAAGGATCGTAACACTTTAATGTTTTCTTCTGGTATTTGAGTTCCAATATTAATGATAATTAAATCTTGGTTTTTTGGTTTAATTACGTTCATAATTTTACCTATTGGTTGTCCAGAAAAATCTTTGCCCGGAGGAAATACAAACTGAAATCCAAATTCGAATTTTGGTTCTTTTATCTTTTTTCTTAAAAGTCCTTCATCTAACAAATATTTACGAATTATATTTTTGATTTTACTATTATTAGTTGACATTTTTTATCTATAATTCAAAAAAATGAAGAGCGCATTTTATTTTTTATTAGATCTTATAAGTTTAATGCCAGTTCTTAAAAGAAAGTATATATAGAGAATTTCGCAAAGAAGACTAATATTTCCCTTTGGGTCTGGGTTGAGCTTGAATTCCCGCATCTTTTAATTTTTGTATGTTCTGTTCCAATTCTTCATTTAGAGTACAGTAAATTACTTGTAAAGTGTCAACATCTATAAATAGAGTTCCTACAATCCCTAAACCCATTAATTGATTATTTTTATCTATATACGTATTGTCTATACTCATTTTTATTGCCTGCTTTCCATCTTCTAATTCTACTAATTGAGGTTGGCAAGCAGTAAAACCAGTTCCTCTGTTTTTAAGCAAATAATTCATTAGAGCGTAATCTAACTCATCATTAATTTCTCCTGCTTCTTGGAGAACCTTAACAACATTTGGAGCGGACATCTTATGACTTAATTTTATTTTGAGACAATTATAAATTATGTATTTAATTTTTAAACGAAATTTTCTTCTATAGGATGCTTTAAATTATTCTAATTTTCTTATATAATTCTTTACACATTAATTAGTCTTTTTAAATAATTTAAATCTTTTTTTCTCTTTAAAAAAAAGTAAAAAAAATTTTAAACCCAGTCTTTATCTACTATTTTAACCTTATCGACGCTGTGTAGAGAACAATTTAATTCGGTTAGAGCCTCAACAATCGCTTCTAATGTCATTTCTGATGAACCTTTTAAATTAACAAATACAGAAGTAGTTTTTTGATCTATTTCATCAACTTTAATAGATACAGATTTTACACCATTGAGTTTTTTCAAGGTACGGGCAAGTAGATCGTTGCTGGGCTGGTGCGGTTTTAAAATGTCAAGTTTGTACTCAACAATCATTCTTAGATTTTAAACCTTTATTTATTATTATTATTTTTTTTTTAATTTTATTACATTTACCATTATTCTATATTTTTTTATAAATTTTGTTTTTTTTATTTTTTCTTTTAAAAAAATGACCATTAAATCATCGAATAAATTATGAACAATTCGTTTAAAATCGTATCAAAACAATGAGTTAATCTAAATTCCCAAAATTAATATTATTATTATTATTGTTAATGTAAAAGCACCAAGCATTTGCATGACATTTTTTAGGATTGATTCCTTCGAGATTTTCCCTAAGAATATGCCTAATAAAACAATGCAAACAAAAATTATTGTAAATGATGTAATAAAGCAAGTAAATCTTGCCTCTTTGACGAAAAAAAATGGAAAAATTGCTACAATTCCTCCTAAAAATGGACTTAATCCATTTACCAATGCAACAACAACACCCGTAAATCTCTCAGCTTTATCATGAATTGTTTTATGCTTTTTTTGCTTTTTTTTTTTGCGCCTTAATGCTCTTCTCTTTTTTATATTGTCATTGAAATTTTTTGGTGGTATTACCATCGCTTTTTCAATCTCTTTTTCATCCACATCAACCTCGAATGTCTGTTGATCCGTAGATACTATTCCCATGGCAATGTCTAGTTCTTTTTTTTCCTTTCTTTGTTCTGCTTTTTCTGATAAATATGAACCTGAAACACCTGAAATAAACATTGAAATTGACGTACCTACCCCTGTCAAAATAATATAATTAGATTGGATTGGTTGGTTCGGGTTATTGAGAAGAATTACAAAAAAACCAAGTAAAATGCCTAAGATCGTAAGCATTCCGTCGTAAAAGTTGTTAACAAAATATCTTCGACAGATTTGAGTATAACCAGTAATATTATTATACTCTTTATATTTTCCCATTCTGATATAATCGCTAATTTTTATAATTATTTTGAGATGATTTTACTAGTTTCACAAGATAATATGTATTTATATTTTTTATCATTAATCAGATCATCAAAATGAATAAAAATATACTCATTTTATTTCAAATAATATTATCGTATATATTTTGATAAATTACCTGTGGCATCAATCCGAATGCCTCTATCCCATCAACCGAAACGGAATTTGGGAATGCTTTTTTCATTATATTATATCCCGCATTTACATCAGCGTTAATAATCGTTCCGTTAGAAGTTCTAAACAATCCTCTTGAGATTCTTCTTCCTAAATATTTATCGTGTTTTCTAATCTCTTCGTTGTCTAAGAAGCTACATTTAGAAGTATAAAGCTCGTCATCCGTTTCGAATCGTATTCCTACTAATTCCGATTTATATTTGATTTGTTGTAACAGTTTGTAAAATGGAATTTGAACGAAATTTTGATTGTTTCTTTTTCCTATGTTAATTTTTTGTTTCCAACCTTGATTGTGTCCAATTATGATCGTTCCAATGTCGTTTTGTACGCAATAATCTACAACGAATCGCGAAATTCGATGAAATAATGTAGTGATTTTATTATTTCGTTTCATATGTAATTTCAAAATTCTTTTTGTGTCTTGAAAATTCCCTTTTTTGGTTTCAACGCTTCTGTAATACGCTAATTGTTTGTTGTAAAATTGATTTATGGATTTTAGAACCTTACCTTTAACAATAATCGGTTTTTTACCGATGTTGTTTACCGCAGTTATAAGATTGTTCAATCCCAAATCAATTGCTAAAACATTGTCTTGATTTAATCCTAAATTCTGTCCCTCTTTTTCGTAAACAATTTCTATTTTGTAATTGATTCCTAACGGTACAATTCTTACTTCTTTTAATTTACATTGAATTCTCGTTTTTATAGGATTGAGATTCACTTTTTTAGGAAAGCGTAAATACCCATCTTTAATTCTACATTGCTGATTTGTAAAAATAACGACACTTTCTCCATTTTTCTTTTTGTATTTTGGAATCTGTGGTCTTCTCTTAAACTTTCTGTAATCTTTTCTGTATTCTCTTAAACTTTTAAAGTAAGATTTCCAATTTCTATTCACATATTTGAGAATTTGTTGGGAAGTTTGGGAAGGCAAATTCCTATACGCTTCTTTGTGTTTAAGAACGAAATCCAAATCGTAATAATTGAGGATATTATTCAAATTAAAGAAATCCTGTCTCACATACCAATTCGCCAAATTGTAAAGGTTTTTTGCTAAATGGCATAAATGAGACAATTCCTTTGAACATGATATTTGAATTTGTTCAGTTAATCTCATTTATATTATTATCAAATGATACCATTTTTTATAATGATTATAGATTGAAAATTTACTGATTTATGAAAAATGATCATTATTACATCCTGATAATATCAAACGATATAATTCTTGTTTAATGTATTCATTTTCCTTTTCTATAAAAATTCTTTAATTGCATTTATTAAGTTTAGAGGAATTTCCTTTTCTTGAATAATTTTATTAGCTTTCTCAAAGACATCCATTTTAGACAATTTGGATAATTTTGTTTTAATTGCTATAGAACGAGCATTAATATTTATGGCACCTTCTATATCTCGATGGTTATCTCCAATTACTAAAATTTCTGCTGATTTTACATTAAGTTTTTTGCATATCAATAAGAGGTGATCTGGATGAGGCTTTGGATTGTTTACATCATTACGCCCTATAATTACATCAAAATAATGCAATAATCCAACTTTTTTGAGCGAGATTTGCGCATTTTTATTAGTATTATAGGTATAAATTGCTTGTTTCAGATTATTCTTTTTAGCAAAATCTAGCACCTTTTCAACACCGTTTACCATAGTAGCTTTTAAAGCAGCTTCATATTCGACTTTTGAAACTTTATCGTCTACATTATAAATGATTTTCTCAATTTGTTTAGCGTTATAACCCATAGTCTTAAAGAGTTCTCTTGAAGTTTTTACAGTTTCTAGTATACTATTTTTGGTTGTTAAGTTTTGCTTAGGAATTCCAGCAGATCTCAGGATCTTTAAAGCTGCTCGGCGCGCTTTAATATAATCTATTTTAAAGTGTATAATCGTTCCATCTAAATCCCAAACGATCGCCTTAATAGGGATCATAACCAGTTAACACACCAATTAATGTTGGTATCAGAATTTTTTTTGATATTTCTATATAATCCAAATTTTTAGAAATAATTATTCATTTTCTTATAAGATAAATGACAGATTTGGATGAAATATATAAAATTTCTGACAAATTATATATTGGAGCTTACTGGCCAAGGTTAAATTTTGAAAAACTTAAAAAAAATGGTATTACCGCTATAGTTAATTTAATGGAACATAAACATTATCGTCCTCCTCTGCGTCAATTTGCTTACTTACATAAAGGATTTCCAGATAACACATACCCACCTCACGAATATTTAGAAGAAATTCTAAATTTTATCCAAAAACACATAAGGACCGGAAAAGTATTGGTCCATTGCGCTATGGGTATTTCAAGAAGTGGTGGCATCGTAATTGCATGGTTGTTAAAACAAAATCAAAGTTGGACGTGGGGAAAAGCAATGGAATTCGTAAGGAAAACACGGACCGTTTTTCCTGCTGTTGAGATTAGAGAATCTGTTCTCGATTATCTTGAATCTATTGAAGGACATAGAAGAAATTATTGATTTTTCCTAACAAAATTACTCCATTCAATAAATTAAATCAGTATATATTGGTCCTTTGGGTGTTAATTCTGATCTTTTCAATTTAACTTCAGAAATAGTAAATATGCCAATATCTAAATTTACCTTTTCACTTATTATTTTCTTAAAGTTGTTAAATGTTTTGTAGTCAATTTTATTTTTTTTCAATCGTCCAATTGTTAAGTGGGGTTTAAATTTTGTACGTTTATCTCTTTCGATTTCAAGTTTTTCATTTAACAGATTTTCAACATTATTTTTAATATTTTGTAGAAATTGAATATCTCCAATTAACTTTATCCACAACACAGAATATTGATTAAATTGCCCTACTCCTTTTAATTGGTATTTGAAAATTTTACCTTGAAATAAAGTATCGCTGATTTCCTTTAAAATATTAAATATTTTAGGTGCCATAGATTCTGAAATCTTTCCTAAAAATTTGACTGTCATATGAAGATTTTTTGGTTCCACCACCTTAAGCTGAGGCTGATTTTTTTTTAAAACAGAAGATAATTTTACAATATTTTCAATAGTTTCCTCGTCCTTTAACTCTAAAGCGATGAAAGCTCTAATCATTTTTTAATCCCTTTTATCTGTTTGATTTTTAAGCTATTTAAAAATATAGGGTTTGGTCTTCTCCTGATAGTAGGTCTCTCTATGCTTGTTAAACACCTCCCAAGCTTGAATTAATTCTTGTGGCATATCGGGGATCCAGAAACGATTAGGTATGGCTTCGGCAAGAATTTTTCCATTACCATCCACAATCTGAGTCTCTCCAAGGTAGTAAGACTTATATGGGATATCTGGCATAAGTGGTGTTTCACCTTCAAAATCTCCTGCATGGGCAGCATGAACCACAGGCACTCCTAACATTCGAGCAAACCTACCAGGAGTTTCTATCATCATTTCTAAAACTATTTCACGAAGTTCTGATTTATATCCTGGAATGCGCACTTCAGTTAGTGTCCACCAGCAAGACCCTCCAACCACTATATCCACACGATTTAACATGCGTTTGACCGTACGGGTGCGCACAAATTCCCATTGTTTTTGTGTCATTTTTGATTCATAGGTGACAATCGTTTGTTACAAGATACATAGGGTGAACATAAAAATTGTTAAAAACTTAAAAATTTGCGGTTTTACGGGTTTTTCAATTTTACAGTTTTGTAAAAGTTCAGTCTAAAGTGAACTTTGGTTTTCATGTCGCGAAAAAAAGGTTTTGTATTACAAAACATTGCGGATAGTCGATTAGATAATCGTTTTAGAAAAAAGATAGTCGGTTAGATAGTCGGATTTTTCCTTCTGTTTTTTAAAGATTTTTTTCGAGTCGCGAAAATATTTTTTACGAAATAAAAAATATCGAGTCGCGAAATAAAATATCGTAGTACAAAACGCTATGGGTAGTCGGTGGGATGGTCGGTTGTAAAAAACGATAGGGTTCAAACCCAATATTGGACCTTCAATTAATGTTAGGAGGGCATGTTCATACAATAGAAAATCCACATGCAGTGATAAAAAGACACCAGAAGCGTATCATTGGGATTATAACTGTTATGGCAAGTCAAGGAGCTGGTGCGAATAGAAAGGTAAATTCAGAGTCTGATTTTAATGAAAATTTAGTGAAAAAATTACACAAAACCAATCGAAAAATCTAGCATAAATCTCATCAACCAATATTATAATCTCATGAAAGATTTCAATCATAAAGGAATTAAGAAAAAACCTCGAAAGAATTTGTGGTAACAAAATAGTTAAATATTAACTAATCATCTTATTATTTAATCCACAAATGATGTAAATTTTTGTCGTAACATTATTGATATTTAATAATCAATAGTTGTATTTAGTTTTAGAAAAGTAAAAAGAGGTTAATTATATGAAAGTAATAAAAAGATCTTTAGTGGATATTAAAGTTTATGATTATAAGTACAATCTACTATCTACCGCAAAATTATCTCTCAAACCAATAGGGAGAGAACAAGAGAGCCCTATAACTCTTGAGTTTGATAAACAATGGAATAGTTACCGTGTGTATGATGTCACTCCAGGAAATTATTTACTTATAGTAACGGCAGACGACTTTGAATCTGACCAACGAGAAATAAAAATAGATTTCGCTGGATTGAGTGATGTCTTTATTCTTGGTAAGAAAGATATGCCTTTCTATTATCGCGGGAAGGTTAAAGTGCCTTTTATACCCCCAAAGGATTTATTAGGCATATCTGTTAAACCAGGCTTATCAGGTAAAGAAGAAGAAGAACTTTTAACCCGTGCTCGTGAACTTAAACTGCAACTTGAAAAAGTTAGTCCAGCAATTCTCAATGATAATGTCCGTGTCTTTCGTTTTCCACAAGATACAAACCAGCAAGAAAAAATAAAACTCCAACAGCTTATTTCTGAGCATCCATTAGTACAACTCGCGGGACCCGTAATCCGTATTAATGAACATAGTGTTTCTTTCTTAACAAAAGAAATAAGGGTAAAATTTAAAACACATATCACCCAAGAACAAGTTTTAAAGATAGCTAAAAGTTATGACTTAAATATCAATCGAAGAATTCCATATGCAGAGAATACATACTTACTCCAGACAAAAACTCAAGCAAGTTTAGATGTTATAAAAATTTGTGCTGAAATTGTTAAAAGCGGAGTAGTTGAGTCTGCTGAACCCAATCTGGTTATCACAATGGAAGATGATCAAATTAATCCAACAGATTACTTATATTGTGAACAATGGCATATTCCACATATAGACCTATCTTTTGCTTGGCAATTACTAAGAAATGAAAATCCTGTTGGGGTAATGCCTGGAAATCCTGGCGATCTAACCTTTGGTAATGAAGATATCATCATTGCAGTTTTGGACAGAGGGATTCAATCTCAAACTGTAGGTGGAATTACCTCTGCATTACATGCTGATTTTGATGGTACAGTAACAAGTGGTGCCAATAAAGTTTATGAATTTTATGATTTTGCTAATATGGTGCCTAATAATGATAACATTCCCTTAATTGGGGGTGGGATGCTAAATAGCCATGGAATGGGATGCGCTGGAGTTGCATCTGCTTTAGCAAATAATAATTCTGTAATTGCGGGAGTAATGGAAGGAACTGTAGGTGCCGCTCCAAATTGTCGTCTGATGGGATTGATACGACCTGCTGGTGGAACAGAACAGAGATATGCTGATGCTTATATTTGGATGGCAGGTTTTGACCCAGGATGGACTATAGATAATGTAAATTATTTCGCAGGTACTGTTTTCCCAAATCCAATTACTCCCGATGCTGATGTCATTACATGTAGTTTTGGTGCTGGAGACAATCCGATTTCAGATTTAATGAAAGATTGTTTTACTTATTTAACTTCATATGGTCGTAATGGGAAGGGTGTTTTGCTTTATTTCTCCGCGTCAAATTGGAATGTTGATTTTACTACTCAACGACCATGGGCGGCTTACGAGAAGACAAATGCAGTGGCAGCATCTACAAATGCCGATGTGCGTGCAGCGTACAGTAATTTTGGAACTGGTATTGAAATTTGTGCTCCTAGTTCAGATGGAATAGACATTACGACTTGTGATATTATTGGACAAGGTAACATGCCAGGTCATCCTGCACTACAAACTGCTTTATCTGCAAATGTAGTTGCAGGGGCAACAACATTGAATGTAAACAATAGTGTTGGATTTATCGTGGGTCAACATGTTATGGTTGGAGCACCTTGTGGAGCTGGTACAGAAGTTAGTCAAATAACAGCTATTCCTAGCGGAACACAGTTAACTGTTAATGCATTAGCAAATGGTCACCCCACAGGCACCGCTGTTATCACCGGACCTAATGATTATAGAAACAACTTTGGGGGTACATCCTCAGCAACTCCATTAGTTGCAGGGGTTGCAGCTTTAATGCTTTCAGCTAATCCTGATCTATCTTGGGTTCAAGTACGCCATATAATTAGAGAAACAGCTGTACGAATTGATATTGGTAATACTGATCCGATTGGACAATGGGTAGATACAGATGGCGATGGAATTAACGATTATAGTCAATGGTATGGATATGGTCGTGTAAATGCCCAAGCAGCAGTGCAAGGAGCGATCAATCTAATTGGTGTTAATCCTCTTACCCACATAGACACTTGGATAATGGAAAATTCGAGTGATATAGGAGATGTTCCTTCTATGCCGCCCTATTCTCCAGATGTATGGGTGAGGAATGTAAATCCCTTTTTAGATAATCCTGCTCAAGTTAACCAGCATCAGAGTCCTATTCGAGGACAAGAAAACTGGGTCTATGTTAATGTCCGGAATCGTGGATCTGATGATTCTCATGATGTGTATGCTCGTGTTTTTATTACTCATTGGGCTGGAACGCAATATATATATCCTGATGATTTTATACCAACAAATCCTCTTGGTGAAGACCCTGTCCAACCTTTAGAGCCAGGTACTTATCTTATTGGGGAAGAACATTTTGATAGTATCCCAGCAGGTAATTTTATTACATTCAACTTAAAATGGGAGGCTGCACTAATTCCACCTGCTTCTGTTGTTATTGATGGCGTTACATACTCGTGGGCAGATGCTTGTCTACTTGTTGATGTTTCCCCTCATGATGGTGTTCCCCCAACAGGAAATAATACCTGGGATAATAACAATATTTGTCAAAGAAATGTTTATCCCATCGATCCAGCTGGTGATGATGACTTTGCAATTGCATTTGTCGTTGGACATCGTAAGAATAATAATAATCTGTTCAATTTGAGAATTGAAAGAAAAAACCTCCCTGCTCAAGTAAAGCTATATTTTGATTATATTGACGAAGGAATAGCAAAAAATATGATTAATCTACTAGATGGGTTTAAAGAAAGACCTAATCTGTTAAATTATTGCGATTTGACAATTCTGGATGACGTAAAAGGCGAAATTCATTGTTTAAAGACTGGTAAAGTATCTTCTGTAATTATTCCATCAAAAACGCATATGACTCTCCCATGCTGTGAACTAACAACGAAACAACTAATATATAAATTAAATCCTATAGTAAAAAACAAAAAGACCATTTTTACAATTCCAACATGCTATTCAACTCAAGTTCCGATTTTGCGAAAAAAAGGAGAATACCAAATTGTAGCCTTATGTGGGAAAGGGTTAATGAATCTTAAAAAGGGGCAATACCAAATCGATGTCATTCAAGAGGATTTAGCCGGAAAATTTGAAGGGAGTTTAAACTTCATCATTAATAAAGCTTAAAAAAAATTTTTAACAGATAATCTATATTTGATAGTTTACAATATTCTTTATTCATATTTGTCAGAGCTAATTTTATAATTTCAATAATCTCTATTTTTTCCATTTAATGTCACCTTGAAATGAATTTATATTCCATAATTTTGTCTTAACCTATAGTAAATGCAATACCAATATATCTTTTTCATATATTATGTTCTTAGTTTAGATGGAGATTTTAAAAAGACTTGAAAAACAAAAATAGCACACCAGAGATTATCCTTTGGATCCTTTCTAATTAAGATACAATTATGGGGTGCTGACACTCTTATATTTCCATTCTTCAATCCTGACCTTCTATCTGTGATTAATATAACTGCATATTTACTTTCTCCAAGAGCATATTGTCTTGTTTGGGAGTAATACTTTCTGTATTGTTCTTCTAAGAAGTCTCCCATTTCTATACAATCTGATTTATCTACAATCTTATCTTCTATTGGTATACTATTTATAAAGTGCTCGCAACTTCCTCCCCTGCTATTGATTCTTGAGTGTAAGACAAATCCTTCTCAGATGCAAATTGAATAAATCGATCTGCAAACCATAGATCCATTTCTTTTTCAAGCTCTCAAACCACTTTTAACTAAATTCTATCATCACCTTTATTCAACGTCATAGTAATCTTTAGTAACCCTTTATTTAAATAGTCTTAATTAAAATCTAGAAAGAATTACCTATCTTAGTTTCAAGTACGCCGTCATCTGTTCCTCCAATATAATAGCAATTTTCCCACATGGTAGGTTGATCTTTATCGTGAAAGTAATTAGTACCGTCAGGGAAAGCCAGTACAAAAGTATTATAGCACTCTCGATCCCGAATAGAAATAAATGAACCCCCAATAATACCATTATGTTCTTTTGCAAGTTGATTTATCAATTGCCATGGTTCTCCTTTAAGCAATCTAGCCACATCTAACATTTTAGGGTGAAAAGCCATTGCACTGGTGAAAAACTCGGGTAAAATTACTAATTCTGCGCCATCAAGGAATGCTTGATTAGCAAGTCGCTTAGCAATTTCAATATTTGCTTTCACATCTGCAAATTTTGCTTTCATTTGAATGGCTGCAACTTTCATATCTTCTCCTCTTTTTGGATGTTATAGTTTATTTTAATTTCTTATTCCAGTATTTATAAATTCTCCATTTTTTATCAAATAATAACTTTTTGTGTTCTGGGATGAGATGAATATCGTTTAAATCGTCAATTTCAGAAGATTTAATAATTTTTATAAGATCCTCTAAAAATAAAATTACCATTCTTCCTCTTGTATCTGCGTCTGCTGAAGCGTTATGAGCCATAAAAATAATTCTTATATTCGGCTGTTCTCTTTTGATTTTTTTAAATCTTTCAAGTGTTTTATGATCAATAGGCTCTTGAGGATATACATCAAACGAAAGATTAATCTGAATTTTCTTTTTTTCTAACAGATCAAGCAAATCTTCGACATCTATAACGCCTCCCCTTGCTGTATTTACCAATAGTGCGTTTTTTTTCATTAATTTTAACAGGTCTTTATTAATTAATTTTTCTGTGGATTTATTTAAAGGAATGTGAAGGCTTACAATATCGGCTTCTTTAAATATATCTTCAAGTTTTTCTTTACATTCTATTTCGGGATAAAGCTCTTCAGCATGACGACACCTGTTTTTATCGTAATAAATGATTTTTAAGTCCCGCGGATACAGTCTTTTAACCACTTCCGTCCCAATTTCACCTAGACCGATAATGCCTAATACTTTGTTGTTTATTACAGAGGATAAATTTTGATCTAAATCCCATTTATCTTCCAACGACCATTTACCGTTCCACACATAATTATGAAGATCAATTAAGTTCCTTAAATTAGCCATTATTATAGCGACAGTATAATCAGCTACAGTTTCGTGGAGTATTCCAGGTGTATGAGTTATTAAAATATCGTCATTATCCGGTCGTTGGATGTGATTATATCCCGCCGTTGATGTTGCGACAGCGAATATTTCAGAATTTTCTAGCAATTCAGACGAAATTTGATGACTTAGATGGCATCCCAGAATACCTGGCTCAAAACTGCTAACAAAATCTTTGATCTTTTTTTCAGTTGGGAACCGACCATCGAAAATTTTAAGGTTTGAGATGTCATTTAATTTTTCCCATAACTCTTTTATTTGATTTCGAATTTCTGGGCTAATTTTTTCATTTTTGCTAATTTCTAAAAAAACATTTGATGTAAGAAATAGATTAGGTTTATAATCCATATTAATTGTATAAAAAATTCAAAATTTTTAACTGTTATCTCTCGATTTTTGGGGGAAGATAAAAATCATACTCCTTTTTCAATAGTTTTGTTTTAATGTATCTGTCTAACTTTCTCGCATTTTGGAAAATAACCCAAATCATTTTATCGCTTTTATAATACTTTTGAACCTCTTCGAGCTTAATTGGAGCAATATCAAATTCTTTCGCTTCTTCTTTAAAGAACTTATTAACAAGCCTTATTAATGACGGAATTATTTCCGGTATTTGTTCTTTAAAAAAATTCGCTATTAAATCTATTGTTACTAATCTCCAATTGTAATAGCGGTCAAGAACATCTTGAAGAAAAGCAGCCTTTATGATTGGTTGTAAAAAGAACGGGGTACTCTTCAAAAAGAGCAAGGCGTCCATAGCTTCTTTACCATTAATACGGAACATGGGGGTAGATGTGTCCAAATAGGATAATTTTGTATTCATATCTACTTTAGGGGATTTTGTATCATAATCAATTACAGAGAAGTTTGAAATTTGGCCATCGATTCCTAAATCAAGATATTTATTACTTAAACTATAGCTATAAACTTCTTTCATTTCTCTCATAGCGAGAAGTACAAGTGTTTCTATTTCTTTGTTGCTTATATTATGAATAACTTTATGTCCCGCAGATTCAGGAAGAACTTTTTCTTGAACACAATAAAACCATATCTTTCCTTCATCATCTTTAAACCATGCTGTATCGTACTCAGGGAGATTTAAATTAATATCCTTTTCCAAAATTTGACTATACTTATTATACGCCCAGATATGCCTTTTTACTTGTTCTTCTGTATCAAAAATGGGAATTCGCTTATAGGCTACATTTCCAGGATCATTTATAAGTTCGAAAACTAAGCTTATTTCTCCAAATCCAAGAATTTTAATAGGGACGTTTCCTTTTTCTGGATTTATAGTATCAATACTTCTTTCTAATTCTTTTAATAAATCAATATTGATTTTCATTTTCTACCATTTGAAGTTGTATTAATAAAATTAAATTAACTTAAAATTAAATAAAATTAATGTAAAACTAATAAATAAATTCGTTAATTTATAAAAAACACTCTTTTTTTGGAATTGGTGTTAAAATGGCTAAACCCCTCTGGTATGTAGAAATTCTCAAAAAGTCATTTCCAAACATTAAATTCATCTCAAAATTAACAAGGATCCCCTTTTTAACCAAGTTTTTTGACCTAGTAATGTTTGAGGGCGATGATATAATTTATCTACCCCAAGATAAAGTAATACAAGTAAACAAAGAGGTCGAGGAACAAGTTGATATTGTATTGCCTTCTCAAGTAATAAAACACTTTATTGAGAAAGCTAACTATCATTGGGTAATGAATTTCTGTATCTGTCGCGAAAGCATGGAATGTAAAGATTATCCAACCAAATTAGGATGTCTATTTCTTGGAGAAGCCGTGCTTGATATTAATCCTCATTTGGGTCGGCGTGTTACTAAAGAGAAAGCTTTAGAACATCTAAAACGATGTCAAGAAGCAGGTTTAGTCCAAATGATTGGTCGAAATAAACTTGATGCTAGCTGGCTTGGCGTTAAGCCCGGATATAAGCTTCTTTCTATTTGTAATTGTTGTCCTTGTTGCTGTTTATGGAGGATAGCTCCCGTTTTAGACCCGAAAATTGGGCGAAAGATTAAAAAAATGCCAGGAGTTAAAGTCCGAGTAAACATTGATAAGTGTATAGGTTGCGGAACATGTACGCGAGGTATATGCTTTGTCGAGGCAATCCATTTAAGCAACAATCGAGCTGTAATAAGCGAAGAATGTCGAGGTTGCGGTCGATGTGTTGATGTTTGCCTTCAAAAAGCAATAAATCTCACAATTGATGATGCTCAGTTTGTAAAGAAATCAATTGAGAGAATTGAAAAACTGGTTGATGTAACATAAATATCAGGTTGGAACTTTAGAAAAAAAGAAAAAAGAATTTATTCTTGAGACGGTCTGAAACCGACATATGATAACAAAAGTCCTGGGATCAATAAGAATCGAGCAATGAAAAGAAGGTTTACATATGAAACATCGTTGAAAATCACTGTATCTAGTAAAATGCAAGTACCTATTATAGGAGTAGAAATAATTATATAAATTGCTCTTTTTCGCAAATCACCAGCAACAGCTTTTGAGAATTTTATGATTCCTATGCCAAATATCACTGTATTGGCTAAAACTAAAATCCACACGATATAATAAAGGATTTCTTGAGATGAAAGCCAATCGTCGTAAATTTCGCCAGGCGGAACATCGGGACACACAATTGCTCTATCAAAAGTTGCGAATAATATTATATAATAAACAATTGCAAGTATACCTACTCCAATTATTACTTTTTTTTTATGCTTTGGAGGCATTAATAAATCCCATGATATGCTTAAAACGGCTAAAGATCCAATAAATATTGTGGAATAAGAAAATGCGTTTACTATGAGTTTGAGCCCAGAGAGGTTATACCCATATATTGCCACTGAAAGAAACGATAAAGTAATTCCCATCCAACCAAGCCCTATAGAAAGTCCTAGTATTAAACCGCTTAGGTAAAATTTATTTTTTGTTTTAATAATACTTCTTAGAGAAAGAATTACATAGATAAACCCTGTACAAACTAGCATTAAAGCGCTAATTCCATTTAACCAAGTTATGAGAGTTGTAATTTTAAACACCAAAATATTTAGATTTTTAATATTTATATGTGTGACCTTTTTTTTTATATTTTACTAGTTTTTATAATTTTTTTATTAGTGCTACCAAAATTGCAAAAAAAGATAGGTTACTGATATTAGACTATTAAAATGAATAAAATGGTATTCAAATTATTTCAAATAATGTTATCAACGATGTTTCGCTGTATTATTTGCGGCATTAGTCCGAACGCCTCTATCCCATCGTCCGTTGCGGAATTTGGGAATGCTTTTCTACTCCGAAAGGTCTTCATCCAGAACTGCGCTGGACGGGCTTTCAGTTATGCTCTCCCATTCAGATCAAGAATTTAAAATCTAAATTATATTTCAAACGAGAAATTATGACTGAAAAGGAAACAAAACTCAATAAAGGCGGTTATTCAAGTAAACATATGGCAGCTTACTGGTATTGGCCAAACATCAGATATAACGAGCAGAAAAAATTAAGAAAATAGAATTTTTTTTACTTTTTTATTTTTTTTAAGTTCTCTATTCCTCATTGCGGAGATATTCTCATTGCGGTTCACCCCCACAGAATATTCTAACATAAACAATGAAGAGCTGAAAGAAGAGTTGGACTCAGAGGTAAGAGAGGATCTTCCTGAGGTTAACGATCGGAACATACAATTAGACAGCGAAATAGAATACGACAACAAAAGTTCTGAATCGCCAGAAGAAGTAAAGGAGGTACCTAAATCGGATATTACAGACATTACACATAAGGATAATGAACGAGAAATAATTCACGAACATTCTTCTAGACAATATACAGCTCAAGTCGTAAAGAAAGAAATAGAAGAATTGCATAATCAAGAACCTCAAGAAACTAAAGAGATAAAAAGTAAAGAAGCAGAGGAGAACCAACGTAAAGACGAGAAAGAATTTCAGAAGGAAGTTCAAGAAATCCAAAAACAAGACGCGGAGAACGAGGTAATTAAGAGGGAGATAACCAAAAAATGTAACGACATCCAATCAAATTCTACTAATATGAAGGAAATA
>JAUWBH010000206.1 GCA_030605085.1 Promethearchaeota archaeon
CTGGTGGCTGGTTTGCGAGTTGTTGTTCTCGTAGTAGTGGTGGTTGGTCTGCGAGGGGTCGTTCTTATAGGCGTTGTACTTAGGGTGTCTATTGCCCTCCTACGACGAGCAATATAATCAGACGAAACTCTAGGAATGGAGCGTTTTGCTCCAAAAATTCCATACCTAATAATTAAAAATAATAAAAAAATACATAGTATAAACAGTATTAAATCAAGTGCAAAGGGAGACGCCGGATTTATCGTCCGTTGTTGATTAATAGGTGATACTATGAAATCTAACGAGGTAATAATGACGTTGAAGAGTATATTATAACAAATTGCGATAAATAAAATCAAAAACGACAAAAAGATTCCAAATTTTTTTGCATCTATAGGTTTGCTCCTAAAAAGATATACAACATCAAATTTTTTAAAACAAGAATATAGTATATATAAACTGTATAGGAAATAAGGAAATGCAAAAATGATAATCCATAGACTTAGATATAAAATTGGAACATTATATAAGAGATTATCGCCAAATACGCCTGTAAAATACCCCCAAAAGTTGTAAAAGAAACCAATAATTAAAGGAACAAAAATAAAAAAGGAAGTGTTGTGCGGTGAATTATATTCACGATAACTTTTCAATTTTTGTATAAATTTGATCGTAAAAAGAAGCCAAAGGCCTATAAAAAACCAAGAAAAAAAGATACTGTAAAAAGGTACTGAACTTTCTAGAAAACCATGAATTATTCCTATAACTATAAAAATTAATAATATTATAAGACTTCGAACTTTAACCAATTTTTCTACTCACCAGATTTTTAAAGAATTTCCTCCGTTTAATCTTCGTCGTATTCGAGATAAATAGCTTTCCCTTCGATAATTGGGTTTATAAACTCTAAGATTTCAGGTAGCATGCGGACATCCAAATCGCCTTTTACGCTATATGGCACGGAAAACCATTTCTGCTCTTCTAAATTTGCTCTGAAAATATCAAAACCCGTTGATGTTCCATCAATTTGGTATGGATCGATAACAAGGGCAACTGATTTATCCCATAATTTTTGATATCTAGCTTGAGTACCCATATCTTCACTACTCATGAAGCAACCATATGAAGGGTGAGAATGGTACCAGCCGCATATAAATAAGCCTTTTTTCTTGATATCTTTGAATGCTCTCACGTAATTTTTATAATCTTTAATTTCTGCGTAAATTGCTGTTCCATGACCCATTGGGTAGGCGTCTTCAATGTGAAGAGTAATAGCGTCTTTATCCATTTCTCCAGCTAGAAGTCCAATAATTTCAACCCATTGCTTCCTTGGAATTTTATTATTAGCATATTTTAACGAATGACTAGCGACTTTAAGAATCGCTTTTACCGTAATAGTTATAGATTCACTGGTTTGTATAGGTTCAATAGGCACTAATTCCTTCTCTATAATTTTGGTTGGAGGTTTATCTTCTAATAAGGACGAAATTTCTTCGGATATTTCTTCTTCTTCTAATTTTAATTCGTTGTAAATTTCTTCAAGAATTTCTTTTTTTAACTTTTCCTTGATTCGCTTTTTAATAGCTTCTTTAACTGAGTCTCGATTTACATCTTCGTTTTCCATTGAAATGCTCACCAACGCTTATTTGCATATTTTTTAACCAAATGTTTTACTTTCTTCTCAAATGTTTTAGGATCGTTCATAGCTTCGATAGCGGCTTTTTTGTTGAAAACATCGGTTGGATTGAAGTATTTTCCATGCGTATTTAACATTGCTGTGATTGCTTGTATGACAGTGGTAATCGTTTTTGAGGGGCTCCACCCACCTTTCTTTCCCACATAATTCGGATCTACAAGGGCAAGACAAATATTTCGTTGTCCAGGATATTCATGGGGTTTTGCCCAAAAATTTGGGTGCCATATAGCCGTATGTAAGCGTACAAAAGGAGGATGGCGAGGATAGGTTGGAGGGTATTTAATTTCAAGTCTAAATAGACCTCCTTGATAAGCAGTTCCCTTAGGACCTTTTATCACAACTGCCAAATGGTCTATGCTTTTTTTTTTAGGATTAAACGGTTTTAATTGCGATATAACACCATCCTTCAATAATTTCTTCAGTTTTGCAAAATCTTGCGAAATTCTAGAGCTTCTTAAACTCATTTTACTTACTCATACCAGTAAATTGTAATTATTTTAAAGTATTTATAATATAATAATAATAATTACTTATAATAGTAATTAAATCGAAAATTGACCTTCATAAATAATTTATGTAATGTTTAACGTGATAAAAATCTCTCCATCTTTGAAACCTACAGCTGTTATCAGTTCTAAGTTTCTTAATTCATTTTTAATAGGTGTTTTTTCGAGATCTACTTCTCTAACATCTTCAAAATCCATTATCATTAGAGTTGGCTCCATATTTTGAAGATCTAGTTCAAAGCCCATATTTAATAGTGATTCGATTATTTCCTGGCAACGAGCTTTCTTATTAATATTGACGCTTATTCTTCTGACATTCTCGCCACATGTCAAACAATTAGGATTTCTCGGTTTTTCAATAGGGTAAAATTTCAATGTCATTGCATTAAATACAACATATAACTTAATTGGCTCACCTAACGCTTCATTTCCGGCTAACCAATGGATTATCTTAATCGTCTCATGTGATTGAATCGCTGAAATAATAGCGTTTATAGTAATAATGCCCGGCTCATGGAAATCAATTATTTTTATAATTTCATCTTTCGTAAAAATTGGTAGAAAATTATGTTTTGTTGCAAGGTTATTAGCGTAATCTTGAATAAATTTAACATGTTCAACATTTTTAGGGTCCGGATCTTTATCTTTGTTTTTTTCTTTAAAAGTCATATTTGCTTTAAAAATACAATGTATTCTTTTCCTTGGAACTCCAATTACCGTACAAGCGGCCATGTCATCCATCTCTGCAAATGGAAGTGGATTACATTCATAACAGGCATTTTCGTACGGAAAAATCGTGTAAACATGCCCGTTATATCCTGCAACACCACCATCTACAAGTGGTTTTTTAAAACGAATACACTGCGCATTTAGATTTAACCTAGCATTCATCGAATCCAAACCCCCTATTATAACATCGGAAGCTTTATAGATTGCAGGATCGAGTCTTTCAAGTGATGTATGATACCCTTTAATAATAATATTAGGATTAATATCCTTCAATCTTTTTGCAGCTACGAGAGATTTCGATTCTCCCATTTTAGCTCCTGCAAAAAGGATTTGCCTATTTAAATTTGAATGTTCTATTATATCTAAATCAACCAGATCGAGATGCCCTACTCCTAACATCGCTAAATTTTTAGCGATCTCACATCCTAACCCTCCTACACCCGCGATTAAAACACGAGAATTCTTAATTAATTTTTGAGACCAACCTTCCAACCTGAACTGCCGATCGTATAAATCTCGCTCTACAGATGTTAATTCTTTGCTAAAAAAATCAGAACCTTCTTCCAATTTCTCCACCTATATTAGCCGTAACATGTAATTGTAAAACTTTTAAATTATATTAAAAAATATTAAGAAAATTAAGAATACTAAACAAAAAAATTTTAGCAATAAATTATAGTTTAATTCTAAATAATAATTAATCTGCTGTACTTGCGGGGATTATTAAAAATTCTTCATAAATTATTAAAAAAATAGTCAAAAATATAAAAAAAAAGTTTTTATATTAAATATAAAATTTTATTTTATTTTTAGGAACCTCTAAACTCCTGCGGTTGACGCGGGAATAAGTAAGACCTCGTCGCCATCGCTTATACTGTAAGAATTCAACGGGGAATTCTCATCCATTGTAACTCCCCCAGCGGATAAATGAAAATCGTTAGGTTCTAACCCAAAAATATTGCCTATAGTTTGCTTGATTGCTCCAATGGAATTACCGTCATCAACGCGTAGCTTTTGTCTTTTTTCACCAGGTCCAATAGTCGACATAAAGAAAAGATTAATTTTCTTACCTCCCGCAGAAGGAGGTGTTTTAGCTTTTACCCCTTGAGTAGGTGTTTTTTCATCAGGTTCCAAATCTTCATCAAAATTTTCGTCAAAATCTTCGTCCATAAGAATCACAACTTTTTTTATTTTAAAATCAATAAACTTGCTGTATAAATAATATCGTCTGATTTATTTTAACTTTTCTCTTTATATTATTAGATAGATAGCCATTTCTAATCTTTAATTAAATAATAAAATTAATAAAAATTAAACTAAAAAGCGAAAAAAAAAAAGTCTTAGGTTGATATAATATGAACTTAGACGATTTAAAAAGTCATTTCTTCCTGAGTCCTAAGAAAGAATGATAATCTATATTCATCTCTCTAAGATCAGAAACTAAGTCTTGTGTTCGAAACAAATCTCTTTCAGAACTAAGAATTCCAGCAAGCTCTGTTAGAGCTTTCAGATCAAGGGAATCATGAAGACCTAAAGCATGCCGAAAGTCGGAATATAACTTTCCAGTTAAACCAATTAAATCGGTAAATAAATCATATTTGATTACTCTCACATTTTTATAAAAAAATTATTTTCTACGAGAAAATAAATCAATAAATATAAAGAAAGCAGACTTACATTTTTTTAAAAACATAGAGGGAAAATAAATGAAAGTGGGACCCTATTGGCTTTATTTTGTTCTCTGCGTAATATTTGAGGAATAGATTTTTGATCCTAGAATTTTGCTAAAATTTAAGACTCTTTTTTTATTTAAATAGTTTGTTTCTAATTTGTGTATTATAAACTAAGTCGAAAATAAATTTGCATGAATATATAACTAAAAAATTAATAATACAAATTAAGAAAAAGTGGTGGTTGTATTTCTTAACGATTTTAATTTCCCTATGGAAGAAGGTATTTCTTTTAATTTATTGTTAGAGAAATCTATTTCTTCTAAAGTTTAAAAAAGGGAGAAGACAAACCAGAAGAAGAGGCAGAGGAAACAGCAGAGGAAATTACAGAAGAAGACTAATAAGAAATTAAAAATTTTTTTAATAGTCAATCTCACGACAATCAAATGATATTTGTCATCATTATTTAAAGCCTCACCTATTCCTCTTGCTGTACTCTCAATGTATCTCAAATCGATTGACTTCATCAAGATGTCGGTCTCCTTTATAGAAGAACAATGTAAAAGTTTTCAAACATATTATTTGTAGTTCTAAAACATTAATTTTCATTTTTTCTTTTATTTTGAAACAATAACTATTAAAATTTCCTATACAAAAAGTATAGGAATTAATCTAAAAATTTAAATTAAAATTTTTTTTTTGTAATATTATATACAAAATCTTTTTGATTAACTTTTGGAGAAGATGAATTAGTATTTAGTATAATATTTTTTTCTATTAAATTGAAAAGAAAATCAACGAGGAAAAGGAAAAAATGACCGAAAAATATGAAGTAACCCCAGAACAAGCAGAGGTCTTAAAAGATTTGGAAAAAATTATCGGCAAATATACTAAAAGACCTATACCAATCATAGATGAAATTAAGTATGATACATTCGGAGTTAAAATCGATGGGATTAATGTCGTAGGACTTGGGTTATATGATTGCGGATTAAAGACTCTCCCAAATTCAATAACTAAATTAGAAACACTCCAAACAATTAATTTAAGTGGTAATAAATTAAAAATACTCCCAGAGTCAATAGGGAACCTTACATCGCTCCAAAAACTATATTTGGAGAAGAATAAGTTATCGAGACTCCCAATGGCGATTGGGAATTTAAAATCGCTCCGAACACTTTGGCTAACTGATAATAAGTTAAAATCTCTTCCCGAATCAATTAAGAACTTAAAATCACTTCAAGAACTCCATTTAGGGAGAACTAAGATGAAGACTCTTCCCGAGTCAATATGTAATTTAAAAACGCTACGAGCTCTAATGTTGGAGAATAATCAGTTATCTAATATCCCAGAGTCAATAGGAAATCTAACATCACTGGAAAAATTAAATTTAAACAATAATCAATTAAAAGAACTTCAACATTCAATAACAATGCTAAAATCGCTCCAAGAATTATGGGTAAATTATAATAAGGTAACCACTTTCCCAGAGTCAATAGGGAACCTTACATCCCTCCAAACACTTGAATTACAAGGGAATCAATTAAAGAATCTCCCAGAGTCAATAGGGAACCTTATATCCCTCCAAAAACTATATGTGGAGAGGAATAAGTTATTGACTCTTCCGGAGTCAATAGGGAACCTCTCCTCTCTTCAAGAATTGAATTTAAAATGGAATCAGTTAACCACTCTCCCAGAGTCAATAGGGAACCTCTCCTCACTTCAAGAATTGAATTTAAAATGGAATCAGTTAACTACTCTCCCAGAGTCAATAGAAGACCTCTCCTTACTCAAAGAACTATATTTAAGTAACAACAAGTTATCGAGGCTCCCAGAATCAAAGAACTATATTTACCTTAGATCGCTCCAAACACTTGATTTAGGACGGAATCAATTAATGGCACTCCCAGAGGCGATTGGGAATCTTTCCTCACTTAAAAAACTAAATTTGGGATGGAATAATATAGAGATCCTCCCAGAGTCAATAATCAACTTTAGATCGCTCCAAACACTACATTTAAGTTCTAATAAGTTAATGACGCTCCCAGCATTAATAGGAAATCTCTCCTCTCTCAGAGAACTAAATTTATTAAACAATAAACTAAAAAATCTCCCAGGTACAATATGTCAGTTGAAATATTTAGGAATCCTTCGGGTGTAAGGAAACCTATAAGAGGTTGAATGAGAAGAAATGGTTAAAAGAGAGATTATAAAGTTACATTAAAAATTTTGAAATTCGTAATAAAAAAATGTCACAAAAAACGGAATAATAAATATTTATACATGAGTGTATAATTACTATCTATAACAAATATTAGTGATTTAATGTTTTATGATACAACCAAATCAAACGAAAGAAAAATTGATAAATTGATAATTTTTTCACCAAGAAAAAAAAATTATCCCTTGGAAAAGCTCAAGGGAGTAGGTAAATATGATACCATATATTTTGAGAAAAATCATATTAGATTGACCAGAACTAAGAAGGACAAAATTATTGATGTAGGAACCATTCTATTAACAGATATAGGAGAGATAGAATTTTGTATCAAGTGGTGGACTCATAGTGCAGTAAAGCAACCAGCCTTCACGCCAGTTGAGATTTTCGTTCCTAGATATAAACATGTACCGGATCCGGGTTACGAATTTCAACACGTGACAATCAAGTTAAATAACAACGAAATCAAAACCATATATCTTTTTCAGAACTATGGGTATACTTTAATCTATAACGATGGGAGCTCTAAGACTTTCAAACTCGAAATGCCAACCCTAATTGCTACCCTAAATTCCTTTAGGGCAACAGTGGCACAAGAAATCTATACTTTTTTTATGAACAATTATTTCTTCCCAAATCGATTAAATATCTGGATAACTGGAAATGTTACTAAAATCTATACATCCACCAGAATTAAGGGGAAAAAACCTCCACCTTATTGGATTGTGAACCCCTTAAGAAATAAATTATTAAAATAAAAAAACAGTTTAAGAACATGTTCGAAATTTTCTTTGACCTCTCTATAACATTGTTAATTCAAATTCTTTCAATTTCTTTTTTTATCATTTCTAAAAATTTTTGAAAAGTCCTATTTTTAATGTCAATTAAATCAAATTTCAGAGATATATCTTCAGGTTTAGGAAAGTAAGTTCGTTTAGCTTCTGGATTATTTAGATAACCACATCTGAATCCATTTCGTAAATTTTTTAGATTCATTCCATTTATATTACAAATTTTATCTATTTCATTCAAATGTATACATTTTTCTTTGAAACATAGAGTTTCTTCAAAATCTAACCTAACCATAATTTAATCATAATAAAAATTCATTTTTTCCTTTATCGCATTCCGATAATCAATATAATCTTCTTTTTCAAAATGCTTGAAATTCTTTCTAATATGATTTAAGCAATATAGAAGATGTTATCGAGTTATTAAAAAGTATAGATTATAAAATTTTTACGAGCCATACGATGAAGTAATTGAGGTATTAAAACGATATAATCCTAAAAAATACGCAATAATACCAATTTCATTAGAATGGAAAATAAAGCAAACAGTTTTAAGATTAGGTACTAAATATCCTCGTCTACACATTATTGAGATTGCAGAAAAAATTGAAGAACCTGAAGATTATATTATTATTGTGGCTCGTAAAATGATTAAAATTACTTATTGAGCTATAATATTCTTTCAATTTCTTTTTTTATCATTTCTAAAAATTTTTGAAAAGTCCTATTTTTAAAATGATTAAAATATTAGGCACTAAATATCCTCGTCTACACATTATTGAGATTGCAGAAAAAATTGAAGAACCTGAAGATTATATTATTATTGTGGCTCGTAAAATGATTAAAATTACTTATTGAGCTATATATCGAACTCGACAAAAGCGAGCTGAAAGAAATGATTCAAGACAAGTCTATTGAAGTGTACCTGCTCTGCGAGTTTCTATAAATTAATATTTATAATTCTTATTTTTAACGTAAACCTAAAAAAATCGTGATTGTTCTTAAACTTCCGCACTTTTTTTTTTAAATACAACGATACTTATATTATTCAATTCAAGATAAGATCCCCTAAGAGTTGAGAGAAATTATTAATTCGCCTAGGATTTGCTTTATATAAGTTTAGAAGATCCATTATACACATAAATATTTAACTAAAGGTCGCGTAAAATAATATAGACGCAAAAAACAAAAATGAAGCGTACATCACAAAATCAAGGCTCCTGCCATGCACCCTGGATTTTTGTCTTTTGGTTAGTGTATTTCGATACGCTTAAACATACCTTGTCCTATAAAATTTTATGGCCTCGCTTTGGTCTCGCAGGCAGGAGCCTCCCTTTCTCTTGTTTTCAAATTGTTGTTTTTTTTAATACTCAAGAAAAATAATCTATTTAAAATTAATTTCATTAAGTTCAAATTGAAGAAAATTTCGAGTCCCAAAAAGGCGGTTGTATCTCTTGCAAGAAAAGAAAAAATTAATTTTAGATTCAAAAAAGCTTTCTAATTCTGAAATAGTCGTAAATGCGTCAATGAATCGTAATCGCGGATTTCATGGCATAAATAGTTATTCTAGAGAATTGCGTTTGGATTTTAAATCATTAATTAAGGAAAGCTTGCATGAAAAGAAGAAATTTTCGTGGCTTGATTTATGTTGTGGTGTAGGTCGCGCTTTAATAGAGGGAGGTCGTTTTCTAAAAGAAGAATTTAAAAAAGATGAAATTAACGAAATTAAAATAATAGGTATAGATTTAATCGATGATTTTGTGCCTATCCCTCCAGATTTGAATTTCATTACGTTTAAACAAGGCATATTACCAGAAGCCTTACCAGATCTATCTTTTGATTTGATAACATGTG
>JAUWBH010000071.1 GCA_030605085.1 Promethearchaeota archaeon
AGATAAAAATTCTTTTCCTTTTTTTTGATTAAATTACATTTTTTCCTCGCAATTGACCGTGGCATTCTCTCTCAGTGAATAGATTCATATCCACTAGAAAACTTTTTATAGAACTTCGTTGTAATTATTAAATTAATACGAATATTCCAACAAAATCACTTTTTTCAAATAATTACAAGAGAAGTGAAAAAAAATAAAAATTTGGAATGGAAGTCATGAGTGAGGAAAGTGAAATCGACCTATCTGAATGGAAATAAGCATCTACAAAAAAAATGCTGTCTTACTCTCTGGGTTATGTTATTTCCGGTAGTTTCGGAACTGCCATACTTTTTTATTATTTTGAAGTCGAGATCGGCTTGCCTGTAGCGTTATTAGGGATCGCTTTCACAATATTTGCGATTTGGAATATGGTCAACGACCCGCTTGTAGCATATCTTACTGATCGCCCTTTCAAATGGACGAAAAAATGGGGAATGAGATTCCCTTGGATCTTAATAGGTTTAATACCAGCGATATTTTTTTCGTACCTTCTTATGCTGGCACCCGATGTGGACCCGTCTAATCCTTGGCCAGTTTTTTGGTGGTTTATTATTATTACATGCTTATCAGATACATTTTTTTCTATTTATACAACACATATAAATGCCGGATATACTAATCATTTCCGTACTGATGCCGAACGTAGAAGAGCAAGTGCCGTTAATAATATTATGGGTGCTGTACTAGGTTTATTTTGGGGTTTTGTTGGACCACTAGTTATTGTGTACGGGCAGAAAGAAACATTTATTTTGGCTGCAACAATTACTCTCTTTATTCGACTTGTATTAATGCTTTTTCTTATTCCGGGCATTCGCGAATCCGAAGAATTGAAAGACGCTTTTCTTCGTGGACATTTAAGCAAAGAAAGAGAATCCTATTGGAAAACTATGAAAGCAGCGTTTAAACGAAGAAATTTCATGTCTACTTTTCTAGTATTTTTTCTGTTGTCATTAGGAGGAACCTTATATGCTACTTCTGGAATCTTTTTTATGAAAGATGTTTTAAGACTACCCTTATATTATGCAATCTATACTGCATTGGGGGGTTTTATTGGTTTTATACTATTTATCCCTTTTTGGTCTAATAGAATCAATAAATATGGGGCTCATAATGTAATGAAAATAAGTTGTATAACACTTGCCATTGCGTTTATTCCTATATTATGGATGACCACTATCTGGGAAGCCATCTTTTTTAGCTTCATTGGTGGTTTTGCCCTTGGAGCCTTTACACTCTCTTTAGGTCCTGTCGCTGCGGATGTTTATGACGAGTGTACCATTTCGGACGGGAAGCACCAAGAAGCGATGTATGAAGGAATTAGAACCTTTTTCTTCCGATTTGCCCTTATCTTCCAAGCTATTATCTTTACAGTAGTGCATATCCTTACAGCATACAATCCTGATCCTGAGGCAATACAAACCCCTTTGGCTATATTGGGAATACGCATTCACATGGGATTGATTCCTTCTCTTCTAAGTATAGTAGCATTTTTTATCATGCACAAATGGTACGACCTAGAGGGAGAGAAAAAGCTAGCAGTTAAAAAGAAACTAAAGGAATTGGGTCTCTGAGACCAATCAGATGGTAACAGATTTTTTAAATTTCTTATATAACTTTTTTTTTTAAAAATAAATTCTTATTAATCAAAACTTTAAAATCTCAATTTCGAAATATTTTTTTAATTTTGCTAAAATTTGACTAATATGATCAAAATTTCGCGTTTCCACTTCAATAATGACTTCCGCTCTTTTATAAGATAATTCTAATCGCTCTCTATCGTGAATAATCGAAATAATATTTCCCTTTTCTTCTGCTATAAATTTCAATACATTTAATAACGAGCCAGGATGATCTGGTATTTTCGTTTTAAATTTTAATAAACGACCCTCTTTAATTAATCCTTTGACGATAATTCGATTTATTAAGTTAGGAGTTAAGTTCCCGCCGGAAATTATTACAGCAACTTTTTTATTTTCAATGTTAATTTTCTTATATAATAAAGCCGAAAGACCCGCTGCTCCTGCACCTTCAACAAAAATTTTAGCACGCTCCAATAATAATAAAATTGTATTTGCAACTTCTTCGTCAGACACAAGCACAACATTATCTACATATTTTTTAATCATTTTGTAAGTTATTTCACCTGGCTTTTTAACTGCTATACCGTCACAGATAGTTTCTTTTAATTCTGACATATATAACTGATTTTTATTAAAAGAATCGTACATTGATGGAGCATTTTCAGATTGTACTCCTACAATTTTAATATTCTTATTTTTTGCTTTGCAATACGAACTAATCCCGCTGATTAAACCACCTCCACCAATAGGACAAAAAATGTAATCTACATCAGGAAGTTGTTCCAAGACTTCTAATCCTATTGTAGCTTGGCCTTTTATTACATCTAAATCGTTAAAAGCATGAATAAAAGTATAATTTTCTTTTTCTTTTATTTCAAGAGCTTTCTGATACGCTTCATCGTAAATACTTCCAAATTCTACTATATTTCCCTTGTAATTCTTTATCGCCTCGATTTTAACAATAGGGGTTCCCTCTGGAACTATAATTGTCGCATTTACATTTAACAACTTCGCTGCTAAAGCAACACCCTGTCCATGATTTCCAGCTGATGCCGTAATAACTCCCGCTCTTTTTTCTTCCTCTGTTAATCTAGAAATTTTATTATATGCTCCTCTAATTTTAAAAGAACCGGTTCTCTGAAAATTTTCTAATTTCAAATAAATGTCATTATTGGACATTACCGAGAACGTATGATTTAATTCTAAAGGCGTATAATGCACGAAATCGGAAAAGTATTCTCTAATTTGTTTTATCTCGTTTATATAATCTTGATTTGACATGGTCTTATTGTAAGTAAAAATATAATATAAAAAGAATTAAAAATTTAAATTAAAAGTTAAATGGTTTCGCTAAAATCGCCTTAACTCTAAGATTCTTAAATTCACTAGTTGGAGCGGGTTTTATTACACAGACAGTATCAGCACCTCTACCAGTCCCGCCTACGCAAATAATATCTCTATCGAGATCTGGAATTAAGCCTGCGTCACAGACGGTACCTGCGATTTCTATACAGACTTTTATCCCTTGACAAAACAAAAATCCTAACATCCTAGCCAATAAATCTACAAAGATCCACGGTTCTTTTTTTAGTCTTAATCCTCTCTCAATACCACTCATAGCGTGAGTTCCACAATGAAATTTAAGCCCTTTCTTTTTTAATGCTTCCATCTTATCTTCTGGAAATTCTTGTCTTATTTTACTACCAACAAAATAATACGAATGTGTAATAATAACTACATTATAATTCTCAGGGTTATATATTCCAGCAGACTTTTCAGCAACTGTCCCCGTTGTATTAGCAAGTACGATATCTTTAATATTAAGTTGATCTGCGTATTTTTTTGCAATTTTTAACGCTTTATCGGTATTTTCTGGACCAGCTTTTTCAAAATAAGTAACTTCTAAATTTAAATCAGCCATAATTTATCAAAAATTTTTCTTTTTAATTTTTATAATTAATTATTAAATCATCGCATAAAAAAGTTAATCCTCTTCATTATTTTTATTTTTTATAAAAGTAAATCTTTGTTATATGTAAGAGTAGGAAAGAAAATAATGGAAAAAAATAAAAAATTAAAATTAGTTATTGTTTAATTTTAAGAATATTCGTTTTAATTGATTCTGATCTTAGCTCCAATACAGAAAAAATTATTGAGATAGTTAAAAAGATGATTACTACTTTATTATATCTTAATGAAAATGAACAATTAATCATTGATTAATAAACGAACCGACCTAACTCATGTTTTCTTAGGAACATTACAATTTTATTTTGCTTGGTAAATGGCACAATATTTCTAATTACTTTTTTTGAAGATTCTCTCAAAGCATATTTTTTTAAAAAAAATCTGATTCAATATGTTAAAATTAGTTTCTTCTTTTGATTTTTTCAAAAGATAAGGTTCTAAAACATTTAATGGACACTCGCAAAACTTAAAAGGACATCGAATCAATTTGTCATTAGATTTAATTTTATGGTATATATTTCCCATAGGCTTATGTAGTTTATTACAATAGCTTATGTATCCATTTGGGTTAACTACTCCTCCATTATAACCCGCTATGCATAATTTACACTTTTGACGACAAAAATTTTTATCTTTTACATTTAAACCAAAAATCTTAATTTGTTTGTTAGTGTATAAATCTGGATAAATTTTCCCATTGTATAATCCTATAAAGGGCTTAAATTTCAGAAGGATTCCATTTTCTTGAAACAATCTTTTGTATTTTTTAACTTCATCTAAAAGTTGAAGATGGGCTACTTCAATTGCCTTGATATTAATTTCTACTTCCTTGTGACACAATCATTTTTTTTCGTGATTGATACAGGTTTATTTATAAATTCGTAATTATCGACAAATTTATCGGAGAGGGGATATTTTTCTCTGAATTCCTTTAATCCTATAAAATGCGCATTGCAGGCGCAGAAATTTTCATGGCAAGGGTAGGGTTCGTTTTTAAGCTTAATTTTTCCAGAAACTAAATCTTTTACATTTATATCGTTTCGGAAAAATCTACCAATCTTATTTATAAAAAATTTCTGAACAAAACTGTTTGAAAATTTATTAATCGTATTTCCAATATTATCTAAAAATAAATTCCTATCATTCGCTTTTTTTTGAGAAAAACTCCAGATTTCACCCGTGAAACATCTTCTAACAGAACCATTAAGAAATACATTAATCATATCAACTCCTGCAAAACAGTCTAACCCCTTAGTTCGTTTTAAGTTAATCATATATTCGTATTCTTCTTTTGAGTAAAAATATTTTTGCAATATTCTGCGTTCCTCAGCAGTGAAGTCTTTAGGATACTTTTTTCCAATATATGTGAAACATGGAGTATTAAATCCTTGCAATTTTAAACAGATGTCGTATTTTTTTAAAATGGAATATATTTTAGGTATTTTTTGTATTATTTGAGGGATACAAACGACATTAACAAAAACAGCACAACCCGCTTTTTTTAAGGTAAGAACATTTTCTATAAATCGTTTTAATGACATAAATTCAGGATGGAAAGAGCAATTAAAAGAAGATTTTGTCAAATCAAGGTTGTGCAAATAAGCGTTTGGACTTACTGAATTATTTGTCACGATTTCAAAAACCTTAACATTATGGATTTTGTTGATATAAAAAGCACATTCTTTAGCCCATTTATCAATTAAAGTTTCTCCTTGGAAGTTTATTCTAATATGGATGTGATCATCTATTGTAGCAAGTTCGTCCCAAATAGATTTTGTTTGTTGAAAATGTTGTTTGGTAAAAGTGTATTTCTTTACTTTCATGCCCCTTTCAAAACAGTAAGAACATTTGAAATTACATCGAAGTCTAAAATCTTTGTAAGGAGAATTCCTAAAATTTATTCTTAATATTCCTTTCTTTGTTAATTTTACCATTAAAATTTCTCCAATTGATTCAATTTTTTTATAATTTTTTTAATTCCAAGTCAGTTATATTTTCGTTTTTGTCTGCTATATTCTTGATAAAGCCCATATAACTGCTTTATACGCTTCTTTTCTTCTAAGTTTCCAAGTTCCTAAGCCTATTATTGGTATTTCTATGCCATTATTTAATGTATATATTGAATTAATCTTTAATTTCATTACTATTTTTCCTTTATTCAAATTAAAGAATTTCTCATTTTAAATACTATTTAAATTCTTAAAAAAATCCAATTTTAGATGGAGTCTTTAATTTTAGAAATATTTGGAAAATTACTTACTACATTATAAATAATAATGTTATTTTAATTTAATCCAATCGCTTTTGTACTTAAGAAAGCTCCCCTATATAATATAAATTTCATTAAATATTTATTTCAAGAGAGTTAGTTATTTTAATAGAAAATATCATTTCTAAATTAGATCAAAATTTACAATTATATCCCTTTTTTTTAAAGGCTTTTCTTGGATAAATTTGTATTTAGGACATTTAAAGCAAGGAATGTCCTCTCTAAGCTTCTTTTTGCCTAGCAACATTTGTTTTGTGTAAAGATATCGCTTACTATTCAAACATTTTTTTAAACTCGTTTCGAAAACATTTCCATAATCATCCCATATATTATCACTACATCCAAGAAGTTTACCATCCCAATTAATTTGAGGCCTGTTCCAAAGTCGTCTACAATTAGGTATATAAAGTTGTTTATATTTTTGAAAGAATTCTTCTCTAGTCGCAACACCCAATCCATTTGCTTTCCTAACAAATTTTTTATCTTTAATTGGAGAATAAGACGACACTCTATTTAATTTAGTGATAAATTTCATTCCTAATTTTTGAGCCATTTTTCTTGCAATAGGTATTTCATGCTCATTATGTCCCATAATTACAAATTGCCAAGCCAATATAGGAAATTTACTGTTATATTTTCTTTTAAAAAAATTGATAATTTTTATATTCTTGATGACTTTATTAAAATCTCCACCCTGCCTATATATTTGATATGTCTTGTTTGTTGCTCCATCCAATGATATTGTAAAATATTTAAATTTGTATTTAACTAAAGATTCGAGCATATCCTTCGTAGCAGTATTCAAATTTACTCCACCTATAGCTGTAAGGTTAATTTTTTTATTGTATGCGTATTTTATAATTTGTTTTAATTCAGGATTTAGGAAGATTTCACCCCAACAAGGAAGTTCAATATTTCTAATGCCTGGGTTAATATTGACAAAATTCTTGAAATTTTTGAATTTTAGGTATCCCCATCCAACGGACCCTTCTTTATTTATTCCTTTACCTGTAGGACAAATAGGACATTTAAGTTGACACATGCTTGATGCTTCTAATGATATGCTAGAGCCTACTATGTCTAAATATGAAATATCTAAAAAAATAAATCTAATTAGCGTAGGTAACGCTTCTATCAACTTATAGGTATAAAATAACACATATTTAAATCTATAAGGCAACTTTTCAAATAAAGAAGAAATCCGATTTTTTGAGAATGTAAGTAATGCTTTAAACATACAATTCAATTCATCATTTTTCTGAAATTTTTCTAGATTATTTATATTAAATTAAATTCTTTCTATATTATTAAGCATTATAGCCAATTTTACAATTTTTTTAAATCTAAAGAGTTTTAAAAGTATTTCAAAAATCACTTATTTGATAATTATGTAAAAGAAATTATTTATTAAAAAAAAAACCATCTTTATAACCTTTGTATAAGTAAATAAATTCAGAAATTTGTTTGGTATAGATAAGCAAAAAAGTGCTCCACAATATTTCAAATAATAGTTGAAATGCCAGAAATAAAAAGTAATCACGAGATTTAATATTTTTTTTCATGAAAATAATTCTATTCCTAGTTTTATAATATATTTCAAATCCAGTAATTTTTTTAGTAGAACTTGATACTTTATGCCATACATTTGATTGAGATGCAATACATATTTTAAATCCTGCTTTTTTTGCCCTGAAACATATGTCTGTATCGTTGTAATAGCAGAAATAATCTGGATCAAACACCCCTATCTCTTCAATCACTTCTTTCCTTATTAACAATGAACTACCTGTAACATAGTCTGTATTAAGAAGATTCGATTCTCGTAGTTTTTTCTGGTTGAAATACTTAATTCTACCCGTTTTAGCATTTAAAATACCACCACAAAACGATATTCTATTGGGATTATCAAAGAAGTAATTTACAGAACCTATAATACCAATTTCGTTATCTTTTTGAATAAATCTAAATAATATGTTTAATGCGTCTTTATCCACAACTATATCATTATCTATCATCCAAATATAATTGTAGCGCTTATTAACAGCTTCAATCCCCTTATTCCTTGCTAAACTTGGTCCTAGATTTTTTTTATTTTCAATAAGTTTTAATGAAAGCCATCCCTCTCTTCTCATTTGAGAGAAAAGCTCTTGAATTAAATTCTGAGAACCATCAGTAGAACCATTGTCAGATATTATTATTTCTAACCTATTTTTAGGATATTCTAATTTTCGTAAAGAATTTAGACATTCAAGAGTATCTTCTTTTCCATTCCTGTTAGGAAACACAACCGAAACAAAAGGAAAATGTTCATTGTTCATTTTTAAAAACCTTTAATAATTATTTAAAAGTGCTTTTAATTGTAAATATCGGTTTTTTGGTTTTAATGTCTTCCAATTTTCAATCAATTGAACCATATTCATAGATAAAGAAATAGTTTGATCCATATTAAGATATTTATTCACTTATTAGGATTTATTCCAAACGACGAGGAAATCAGTAAAATTAATTTAACTGGTGGAAATTTGTTGAATTTGCCAAATGATAATCCCTCATATAAACAGACAAAAGAAATATTTAGCAAAATTCATAAACTAAGATTGAATTAATAAACTAAGATTGAATTATTAGTTAAAGAACTTTTGAATTGATTTTATTAAAATTAAAAAATGAGTTTATCTTCATAAAATTACGAACCATCCATAGACAATTTATTAATACTTCTAAATTTGTAATTAAGAAATTGAAAAATTATTTTCTTTGGAATTATTATTATGCTTCTGTTCGTGAACCAAAAATTAAATATTTGGAGTGGAATCCTCAATTTACTGAGATTATAAAAGAACTCAAAAAAAATGATTTTAATGTTATTGATTATAAAATAAATCTTAACGATTATAAACAGTTTTTAAAGAATGCTAAGTATCATTTATTTCCTAAATATTATCTTACGAATTTAAAAAGAGGTGCATTATACAATAAATCTGTTGAGCATTATTTAGCTTCAAAATTTTTGAATTTATGTGAAAATGATATATACATTGATGTAGCGACTTGTGATTCACCCGCTCCAGAGATATATAATGATTTATACAAATGCAAAGTTTATCGACAAGATTTAATCTTCCCAGAGGGTATTCGAGGAAATATAATTGGTGGGGATGCCTGTGATATGCCTTTAAAAGATGGTTTTGCCACAAAAATGGCCCTTCATTGTTCATTTGAACATTTTGAACGAGATTCTGATATGAAATTTATAAAAGAAGCTAATAGAGTTCTTAAGAAAGGAGGAAAACTATGCATCGTGCCATTACTTCTCTATCAGAGATATTGTATAAAATCAAACTGTTCTTTTTTAACCGAAAAGACTGATATTTTTGATAATGATGCTATTGTATATTGTGCAAAATATTTTCTAGTCCGATTTTCGCGTTATTATGATATCTCTCATTTAATTACAAGAATTAAACATAATTTAAAGAATCTTAATTTAACCATATTTGTGATTCAAAATGAAAAAGAAATTCATCTATCTTGTAATGTTAAATTTGTAGCACTTTTTGAAAAACAATAAAAAGCATAATTCTTCTTTATATTGGTATTATTTTTGGTAAGAACATTCAGCTAAATGCATTATTAGCGTTTACTGGAGTTAAGGAATATATAGGAGCAGTTCGATAATCTTCTGGGACAACAAGGTTAACCTACTTTTGTATAAATGTAAAAGTCCAAAGAATTGGTGAAGAGCAAAAATTTGGAAAATCATTTAATTATAGGATCAATCATTTTTAGTAAGTGATATAATAATTCTTTTTACTATTTTTTCGTATGCATCATTTATTCATTCATCTCTAAAATGTGTTTTGTTTAAATTTCGTCTAATTTATCTATCCAATTTATTAATATCGTGTTAGAATAGGATTTTATCTTTTTTTTTGAGAAGTTGAAAAACCCCAGTCGTAGATAAAGAATTTACTAAATGGGTAAAATCTTAGTAATTGTTTAATTGAAAAATGAATAAAAGGAAAATATTTTTTATCGCCTATCGTTATATAATTGATTTCTTTCATTTGAGAGGAGTTATGATGATGAAATTTTAATAAGTTTTTAAATAAATAATACTATGCAAACATATTTCCATAATTTTTCTATAATCTGTTTTTTTATTCAATTATGTAAAAGTCAAAACCTTATAATATTTCTTATAAAATAATGTAGATTATCTAAATTGGCTAAATTTTATCAAAGGGAAAAAACAAAAACTACTCTTTCTTACATAAAAAGATTAATCCAAAATTTCTATATTTTTTAATATTCCTTTAGATTTCCTTTTTAATCAATTCAATTAAAATATTCTCAATTTTGTTTAAATTGACTCGAAAATCGTCATTCTCAAAATTACCATAACCAATTATATATTTATAATTAAAACCTAATATTTTACAGAGCATAAAAAAAAATTGCGTTATGTATTCAGGAGGATACAATTCTAAGAGCGTTATGTTTTCTGAAAAAATTATGTTTGATAAGCCAGCACCAGAGGGTCCAACAACAATTTTTGCCGAATTAAACATCGTAACTTGTTCCTTGAAAGATAAATCTTCGGCATGGATTTTCACGAAATTATACTTTTTTAAAATTCTGAACAATTTCTCCTCGTTTAATAACCTTCTTCTTTTAGCTCTACTTCTACTCACATAAATTCTTTTACTTCGAGTCGTCTTTTTAATCCCAAAATGTTCAAAGATTTTATATTTCACAAAATCTAAATACACTTTAGGAATATAGCCTTTACAATTGAAATCGTTAGAACAAAACGATGCGAAATAGAACTTCTCTAATTCCCATATTTCATCACGCTCAATCGGAATTATCTTAAATCTGTTATCTAAAAAGATTTTAATTATATCTAAATAAAATTTTTTGTAATTTTTGGGAACAATAAGGTTAATCTCCAGCTCTTCAATTTTTGATATCGCATAAAATCTAGGAAGGTTTTCAATAAGAAAATGATAATAATTTGGAAAATGATCCCATTGCATAATTGAAGTATAGACTCCCTTCATTTTAGTGCGTCTTGGTATGAGAAAAGGAAACATTATATCGGTTAAAAATCGAGTTAAATTGAAAGCAGATTCAATTAACATAAATTTATTTTGAATCAGAAATCCGCTATTACTAATAAACTCCACATCTTTCAAAAAACATGAAAAAACTTCTCTCTGAAATTTAGGCATTAAATTATATCTTGAACGGAAATAGTTAATATCTATAGGAAAACTTCTTAAGAAAGGGCGTGATTTTACTATGCTTAAAAAACTTTTTTCTTCTTTAGTAAATTCTACTTTAAATTTAGGCGTTAATGTTTTGTAATTTATTCCCTCCAAATTGTTAAAATAGAATTTTTTTATATTTAGGATAAATTTACATTTAGAAAGAAATTTTACCTGTGAATATGGCATGTAATTATAAAATAATTTGGAATAAAAAATGCTATACAATAAATTAAATGGTTTCTTTATTTTTTTTAATACATTTCTTTTATATCTTGTTGATTTATCGTATAAATTCTGTTCATTATTCTGTTCCTTAATACTATATATCATTTTAATTAATTTTCGTTGAGGATATGAAAGAATTTCGTTTATTATTTTATTCATATTTTAATTTAATATTTTTTTAAAAATTTTTAGATTCTTAAGATATTATCAAATTTTTTTTACGATTAATACATTTTTAATTTATCAATTCATAATTATCGACAAATTTATCGGAGAGGGGATATTTTTCTCTGAATTCCTTTAATCCTATGAAATACGCATCGCAAGCGCAGAGATTTTCATGACAAGGGTAAGGTTCGTTTTTAAGCTTAATTTTCTCAGAAACTAAATCTTCTACTTTTGCTTCTTTTCGAATGATACAGTAAGATGTTTAAACTAGTATTTAACTAAGGATTTTAGTACTTCAATTTTAGCATTATTCAGATTTACACCTGTATAAGCAGTAAGGTTAATTTTTTTAATATATGAATATTTTACGATCTGTTTTAATTCAGGATTAAGAAATATTTCACCCCATTTAGATAGTTCAATATTTTTAATATTTGGATGATTATCTACAAAATTTTTGAAATCTTTGAATTTTAAATATCCCCATCCAACGGTACCTTCTCTATTTTGTCCCATTCCCGTAGGACAGATAGGACATTTAAGTTGGTATATGCTTGATGTTTCTAACGATATCATTATCCATTAGCCAAATATACTTATATCTTTTATTAGCCTTTTCGATGCCTTTATTCCTAGCCACGCATGGTCCTAAATTTTGTTTGTTTTCAATAAGTTTTAGATTGTACCATCTTTCATTTTTCATCGTAGAAAATAATTCCTTAATAGCCTTCTGAGAACCATCAGTAGACCCATTGTCAGATATTATTATTTCTAACCTATTTTTAGGATATTCTAATTTTCGTAAAGAATTTAAACATTCAAGAGTATCATCCTTGCCGTTCCTATTAGGAAATACCACCGAAACAAAGGGAAAATGTTCATTGTTCACTTTTAAAAAACTTTAATAATTATTTAAAAGTTCTTTTAATTGTAAATATCGGTTTTTTGGTCTTAATGTCTCCCAATTTTCAATCAATTGAACCATATTCATAGATAAAGAAATAGTTTGATCCATATTAAGATATTTATATAGTCCCAACCGTCCAACGGGAATAATTTTTTCAGACTTACATGATTCTTTTAGATATTTATCAATTAATGCCAAATTTTCTTTAGTGTTTATAGGATACATTGGTAAATTAACGCCATCGACCGAGATAGGTTCTTGATATTGTATCCATGATTTATTTGTTTTCTGTTGGTGTAAGATTTTAAAGTTAGCTTTACGCACATATTTTGGGTGTTGGGGAAGATTTATTGTGCCATATTCATCATTTTCCCATAAATCGTCCTCACTATAGTCAAACCGTAAACTCCTATATGGTAATGCACCATATTTATATCCATTTAATTCGTCTATTTTGCCTGAGAATAGAATCAGATCGTAATTAGAAACATCAAAATTATTGCTATTAAATTCAATAGGGATTCCAGAAACCATCTTTTCTAACAATCTATTATATCCTCCAATTGGAATCCCTTGCCATACATCTTCGAAAAGTTTAGAGTTAGTTTTCCTTAACTCTATACGATCAAAAGCCCATTCTGCAGTGAGATCCCTTGGGTTCTTACCCCACATTTTTTTGGTATAGTTATAGACAAATAATTTATATAAAGTTGGTCCAAAAATAGAAACCATATAAGTTTCAAAATTAGTAAGGTCAGGCTCTTTTGGCTTATCCTCTAACTCTTTTAAAATTTGTTCGCCTTCAGGCATATCTTTAATAGTTTGAATACTTAATGGATAATGTCTCAAAATGCCATTAATAAGAACGCCTTTATGATGAACATAAGTATTAAATTGAGCAAAGCGCTGGACAAAATTCTTAACTCGTTTATCATTTGTGTGGAAAGTACGGGCACCATAAGGTTCATATAAAATCCCATTAGAATTTTTTGTAGTATAACTTAGTCCGCCTATATGATTCAATTTTTCTTTTATTAAGATATTGTGACCTTTATCTGCCATAAGTCGTGCCAGTGAACAACCAGTAAAACCCGCACCTACCACTAAAATTTTCATTTCGTTGCTATTTTTTTCACTTCTTATTTTATTCTATTAATATAAATCAAATATTTAAAAAAATTTTTATTCTTTTCATTTCATAAGTTCTTAATAAATTGAATTAAATCAAAAATTGAAAAAAATGAGTGAAGCTCCAAAAAGTCTTAAAAAGAAATTTCTCTTCGGTCTATCGGCATTTCCCGATCAACTAACATACCAAGCTTTTACTGTTCTCGTATTTACTTTTTATTTTGCGGTTGTAGGAATTGACATAATGTTAATGTGGTTAGCATTTGTGTTATGGGGTATCTGGAACGCAATAAACGACCCTCTTTTGGGAGCACTAAGCGAAAGAACCAAGCAAAAGGGAAAACTAGGTAAGCGAAAATTTTATTTAGTGATTTCGATAATTCCTCTCTGTTTGTGTATGATTCTTTTATTTACTGTGCCGTCTCAAATAGAATTTTTCTATTTCTTGTTTATTATTTTCTTGTTTGAGTTCGTTTACACGCTGTTTGATGTGAATGTGAATGCTATTTTTCCCGAAATGTTTCCCACGGAAAAGGAAAGATCCTCTGTTAATCTATTCATAAAAGCTTTAACTCTTTTAGCCGTAATTATTGCCTCAGTTGTTCCAACACTAATTATCTCTCCTTTAGTTCCATTAACTAATTCACCAGCGGAAGTTGCTCGAATTAAGTCGATGTATATAATGGCTGGAATCGTACTAGCAATAATTACAATAGTCGCTGCTGTGCCTTTTCTATTATTGGGTATCGAAGAAAAAGAAGAAAAAGACGAGATTTTTGAGAAAAGACCTGGCTTTTTCCAATCACTGAAGATTACCTTGAAGAATAAAACCTTTGTAAAGTTCACCGTGGCTAATACTATGATCTGGTATTGTTTCACTCTTTTATTGATGGTATTTCCTCTGTATGCTATTTTTGTACTAGGTATTCAAGAAGAATCTTTTCTAATAGGGATAATATTGATGATTGCTCTTCTATCCGCTGCTTTCTTTATACCTTTACATCAAAAAATTGGTTCAAAAATAGGGATGCGTAATGGTATAATGCTAGGATTAGGTATTTGGATAATCACTTTGTTCCCCTTGGTTCTTTTAACCAATGATTCAATTAGCCAAATTATAGCGATGGTTGTGTTTGGTGCTATGGGATTCGGATTAGCGGCTGCGTTGTTTTATATAGACATTTTGCATGGGGATGTTATAGATCAAGACTCACTTAAGTTTGGTGTGAAAAGATCTGCTAGTTATTATGGAATAAACGCATTTATCCATCGAATTTCAACTATATTATCAATCACCACTATTGCTTTAGTATTTTCTGGAACCGGCTGGAGTTCTTATACACCTGTAACAAGTGATCCAGCGTTGACCATACTTGGCTTGAAAATGCTGATGTTCCTATTCCCTGCAATTGCATTAATTATCGCTATTATTTTCTTTAAATGGTACGAATTACATGGTGACACACTGAAACAGATGAGAGAAGAACTTTCTCACCATCCTGAAATAAAATGAAATCTTTTTCATAATTCTCAATTATAATTAAATCTTTTTTTTTTTTAGAAAAATGAATAGCAAAGAAAGAGTTTGGGCTGCATGGACACTTCCCACATACTTGTTGATGGCACAAAAAAAGAATTGGAAGATGCTGTGAAATATGCTATAAAAATACTGGGTCATGGAGGAGGATATATTCTTTCAATTTCTAATTCTCATCCTGCCATGTCATATCAAAGAATAAAATGGATGATTGAAGCGACCAAAAAGTAAGGCATTTATCCTTTAAACTTATGAATGTGAAATCTATGTAATTATTTACTTATCAAAAAACATTTTCTTGACCTGCATAGGAGCTAATTAATTGAGTTTAGCCTTATATTACAGCTAAGAAATTTGCGGTAAACATAAATTTATATTACAATATTTAAACTATAATTATAAGAACTACTTTATTAGAATAGAATTTCGGTTTTTTTAAAAAAAAGTTAGTGAAAATTAATGAAGATCCTTATTCTGAGTTATTTTAATACTGTATTTGGACCTGAAATTTTTTTAAAAGCCCCAAAATCCTATGTTAATGAGAATTTAGAACAAATTCCTTCGTTAATGGATCTTTACGAATCGGGATTTTTCTTTCATATGTTTGGGGAATTCAAAAGTGCTAACTTTATCTTTGAACTACCAAGCAAATATGCAAGGGGTGAATGTGAGAGACTTCTCATCTCATTTCTTACTACTATAAATAACGATATTAACCTCAATATAACTCGAAGACTTTTAAAAAAATTCTCAAGTGAATTATCTAAAATTGATAATGCCTACCAAGCATTTTATCTCGATTCTGATAGGCATGAAGGAGATCGTACCAGATTAGAAGAAATTAAAAACTTGTTTTTTAACATATTTGAATCTATCCCTGAAGAAAATATTATTATAAAAGGCAAAGATGTTAAAATTTTTGTTTTTGGCCTTTCCCTTGTTGGAAAAACTACAATAATAAATTGTTTACAGAATTCTGTCTCTAAGGAAACCCTTCCGACGACAATGGTCAACATTTCGCGAATTATGTCTAAAGATCTTTCTATACTAACATATGATGCCCCAGGTCAATCAAAATTCTGGGACTTATGGACACCTTACTTAAAGAATCAAAATGGGCTGGTATTTGTTTTGGATGTCGCTGATGTAAAAAAATTTAAGCTAGCTCAGAAATTGCTTCATAAAATCGCAATGCAACCAAAAATGCAAAATTTACCTTTACTAATTCTTTTTAATAAAGTCGACTTGGTTAAACCCGACGTTAATTCTATCGTAAAAGAAATGAAAATAAATGAGCTTGAAGATAGACCAATTAAATATTTTTTAACAAATGCCCTAACTAATGAGGGTATTGAGGAAGCTTTTAATTGGCTTTCACTTAAACTTTCAGAACGAATTGTGCCATCACCAGAAATTGATTTTGGCATTATTTTATCTTACTGGGATGAAATTGATGGGCCTAAGATTGTAACAGTTTATCCAAAAGATGTATTTGATGATCCTGAATTAATCATAATTCGATGTTTCTCACTTCTTCAATATGCTTACCATAAGGAAAAATTTAAGAAAACTTCGTTTATTTTACCATTTTCTAATCTTAACGCTAAGGCAGCGATATACTTTGATTATATTTCTGATAAGTCTATACGCGGTGATTTATTACCGCTCTCGCTCGTCGTGTTTTATAATGAAAAAATTCCTAGAGGGATAATTGAAAAATTTGATGAATTTATCTTCGAAAAGTTCCCTCAAATTAAAGAACATTTTACGGACAAGACGCAAACTTTCAAACTTCTCGAAAATATTCATAAAAAGATAATAGATAGCTTAAAGTCATTTAAACCGACTGTAAAAGCTCTAAGAAGCGCTGAATTGCGATACCAAGCGTTGTTTAAAGCTGCGCGTGATGCGATTCTTATCATTGATCGTAAGACGGGATTTATAATGGATGCTAACGAACAAATGGAAAAATTGCTATTATGGTCAGCAGAAGATATAATTGGCTTACATTCGTCTCAAATTCCATTTGTAGAAAAGTATGATGAATTCATGAAAAAAATTTTGCAACAAATTGAAATAGAAAAAGTTCCTCCTTTTACAATAAGACTCAGAAATGCCCTCGGAAAAAGCGTTCCCGTTGAAGTTAATGCAAATGAAATCCAAATGGGGGGCCAAACATTGATTCATTGCATTTTTCGAGATATAACCGAACGAGAACGAGCGGAGGAAGCTTTGCGAGAAGCATACGACCGTGCTAATTTTTATAAAAACTTATTTACTCACGATATAAATAACATACTTAGTAATATTTTATCATCCGTGCAGTTATATTTAATTCTCGATAATAATTTAGAAAAGTTCCAAAAAATTAATGAAATCATGGATATAATAAGGGAGCAAGGCATTATGGGAGCACAATTGATTTCCAATGTTCGGGCTCTAACACAACTCGAAGAACCAACCTCTCTAAACCTAAAAAAAATCAAGCTAAACAATGTTTTAAACGGGGCTATAAATTATATATACAAGAATTTCCAAGAAAAAAATATTGATATTGAAGTTGAAGCACCAAGAAATAATATATTTGTCCAAGCTAATGAGTATTTATCAGGAGTAATTGAAAATTTATTCATAAATGCGGTTAAATTTAACGAAAATCCAACGGTGGATATATTCATTAGAATTTCTAATGAACAAGGTGAGAAAAATGATAAAAAATATGTTAAAATGGAAATTATTGATAATGGAATTGGGATATCAGACGACAGGAAAGAAATTATTTTCAAAAAAGAATATAGAAAAGAAATAAACGTTAAGAGAGTAGGTATAGGTTTAATTTTTGTTAAAAATGTAATAGATAGTTATAATGGGCAAATATGGGTGGAAGATAAGGTAAAAGGAGATTATACTAAAGGAAGTAATTTTATTCTTAAGATTCCTGAAGCTTATTAATAATTGCAGAATTTCCATCAGAAGGACCTAATAAATAAACAATTTTATATAATTTACTGTTTAAAATAGAAATACGTTAAAAGTTATTAAAACTGATACCCTATACTCTATAATTAACAGATTAAAGAAAAAATACGATCTATCTAAGTGTTTTATTGTTATTTTTGGATGTTTGAGTTTAAAATTGTTGAAATATAATTTTTTTAATATTCTTTTTTAAATCTTGATAATATAAATCATTATATTAACTTTCTTTAGTATGATTAAAACTAATCAAAATGAGTAAAATGTGTGGAAATCTTAATGAAATGATCAAGAATGAAGAATTTATTATGGCTCCGGGAGCATATGACGCTCTCACTGCTAAAATAATAGAAAGAGAAGGATTTAATGCTGTTTATATGACTGGGTTTGGAACTGCTGCTGTTGTTTATGGTCTACCCGATCGAGGGTTATTAACTATGACTGAGATGGTGCAAAACGCAAGTCGAATTGTTAATGCTATAAATATCCCTCTCATTGCAGATGCAGATACGGGATATGGAACAGTTATTAATGTTGATCGGACTATAAGAGAATATGAAAAAGCAGGAGTTGCTGCTATTCACATTGAAGATCAAGTATGGCCAAAAAGATGTGGACATATGTTAGGAAAAGAAGTGATTGAGGCTGATGAAATGGTTGGAAAAATTAAAACCGCAGTAGAGGCCAGAAAAAATCCCGATTTTCTAATTATAGCAAGAACAGACGCATTGGCAATTCATGGATTTGATCATACTATTGAACGTGCAAATATGTACGCTGAAGCGGGAGCGGATATTATTTTTATAGAAGCCCCCAGAACTAAAAAACAAGTAGAAAAAATACCAAAAATTTTCAAAAAGCGCCCACTTTTAATAAATTTAGCACCACGAACTCCAATTTTTTCGGCAGCAGAATTAAAAAAGATGGGTTATGCCATTGCTATTTATCCATGTATATGTTTGGCAACAACAGTTTTAGCTTGTATGGAAGATGTCAAGCTTTTGAAAGATACTGGATGTCCAAGAGAATTCAAAGATGTGCTCCAATCATTTGCTGAACTTAATGAGTTTTTAAGAATTCCATATTATGCAGATTTAGAAAAAAAATACGGATCGAAAGAACAAAATTGATAATAAATACCTAACAAATATAAAGAATCGTGAGATTTATTATGATTGAAGAATTAAAGCAATTTTTAGTCGAATTTTTTGCTTCTAATGAACTTAATCGCCTTCACGGTAACTACGGGGGAGGGAGAGTTTTTTCTGATCCATTATTGGGAGTTGCCAAGGGAGATGATCGTATATATCTAAAATTTAAAGACGTTGTAGGAGCTGAACATTTCACACCCCTTGAATTTTGGTTGGCTGAAGGGCAGGAAAACTTGCCTGCTTCAAAGCTACGAATATTATCAATTGTATTTCCATTCTCTTCTCAGATCCGCAAAGAGAGTAAGAACTATATTGAATTAAAAAAATTAAAAATGCCAGCAGAAATTTATTCTGTAGGTCGTAATTATGCGAATGCGTTTAAACAAGAAACATGCAGAGAAGTAATTAAATTCTTTGAAAATCAAGGATTTAATGGTGTTGCTGGGCTTATAAGCGAGTCATTCAGTGTTTTTACCAAAGGGCAATTTTATTCTAATTGGTCTGAGCGACACAATGCTTTTGCTGCTGGTTTAGGAACATTTAGTTTGCACGAAGCTTTAATAACTGAAGTAGGTTCTAATGTAAGATTAGGTTCCGTTGTTACAGACGCGCCATTAATAATTACCCCAAGAAAAAGCGACGAACCATATGCTAATTGCTTGTTTTATTCAAAAGGAATTTGTAAAAAATGCGTTGAAAAATGTCCAGCGGGTGCTATTTCAGAAGAGGGGCATAATAAGAATAAGTGCTATTTTTATGGACGAAAAATTGAACGAAAAATGAATTTACGTTTAGGCTCAATACTTAAACCGCATTATCGCCGAATTAGTGGGGAATGGAATGAACAACCGCCCACTGTTGGTTGTGCATTTTGTCAATTTGGCGTACATTGCATGTATAAAAATCCTATGGCTGCTGAACAAGAAAAATCAAATCTAAAATAATTAGAAGAAAGCTATTTATATTTTAATCATCAAATATGATTTAATACAAAATCTTAAATAGATATTAACGAGGAGAAAGATTTTTGGACGATTCAGAATTAAAATTATGAGGAAATATGATGAGTGGTAAAACAATAGCAGAAAAAATTTTAGCAGCCCATTCCCTCTCTGGAACGGACTTTAAACCAGATGATATTATTAATGCTAAATTAGACTTAATAATGAGTCATATTGGAACTGGGAAAGTAGTTTTAGACTTTAATAAAATAAGACCGTCTAAAAAACGAAAAATATTTGATCCAAGTAAAATAGTAGTACTTTTCGATCATTTCGTTCCTGCTCCTTCTGAAAGATGGGCAGCAGTTCACGATCTTATTCGAAAGTTTGTAAAAAAACAAGGAATAACAAATTTTTACGATATTAGGGAAGGAATATGCCATCAAGTTGTACCAGAAAAGGGTCATGCACGACCAGGAATGCTAATAATAGGAGGGGATAGTCATACAACGACATATGGGGCTTTTAATGCCGCTAGTTATGGAGTGGGTAATACAGATCTTTTTCACGGATATGTTAAAGGAGAATTATGGTTTAGGGTACCACATACAATTAAGTTCAATATCACAGGAAAATTACCGTATAATGTTATGAGCAAAGATGTCATTATAAAAATAGCAGGTGATTATACCGCCGAAGTCGCGACATATAAATCAATCGAATTCACGGGTGATACTATGGAAAACTTAAGCATTGCTTCTAGAATGACAATGTCTAATTTTGCTCTGGAATTAGGCGCTAAGTTTGCATTTGGAGTTCCTGATCAAAAGGTTGTAGAGTGGGTGAAAGAAAGAACTAACGAACCTTTTGAATTAGTTAAACCTGATCCTGATGCTATATATGAAAAAGTTTACGAAATGAATGTTAATGATTTGGAACCTCAAGTATCTTGTCCTCATACGGTTGATAATGTAAAACCAATTTCTGAGGTAACAGGAACAAAAATTAATCAAGCCTTTTTAGGATCTTGTACAAATGGAAGATATGAAGATTTAGAAATAGCTGCTAAGATATTAGAGGGAAATAGAATTCACGACGATGTTAGAATGATTATAACACCGGCTAGCAAAGAAATTTGGTTAAAAGCTGCAAAGTCGGGCATCTCTGAAACATTAATTAATGCTGGTGGTATCATTACAAATCCTAATTGTGGTGCATGTTTTGGTGCCCACGGAGGACTTCTTGGTCCGAGCGAAAAATGTATATCTAGCGCTAATAGAAATTTTAAAGGTCGTATGGGAAGTTCTACGGCAGAAGTTTATCTAGGGTCTCCCGCTACCGTAGCAGCATCTGCCTTAAAGGGAGAAATTACAGATCCGAGAGGGTTTTAAGAGGTGATGTAAATGGCAATGGTAGGTAAAAAAGGAATTAAAGAATATAAAAATATTTTAAAAGGTAAAGTGTGGGTTTTTCCAGATAATGTTGACACAGACGCTATATCACCAGGTCAATATTTAGATGATTTAGAAGCAACATTAAAGCATACCTGTGAAACAATAATAAAAGAATTCCCTAATCAAGTTAAAGATGGTGATATAATTGTTGCCGGAAGAAATTTCGGATGTGGGTCAAGTCGGGAAACTGCTCCTATAATACTTCAAGAAAAAGGTGTTGCAGCCATAGTTGCTGAGTCATTTGCGCGAATTTTTTATAGGTCTTCTTTTGCTCGCGCTCTTCCTATAATAGAAGTAGAAGAAATTTCAAAGGAGTTCGAGAATGGTGATGAAATCGAAATTGATATTCCTAATGCCAAAATTACTAATTTAAAGACAGGTAAAAAATTGATTGGTAAAAAAATTCCTCCTATATTATTAAATCTCCTTAAGAATGGAGGTCTCGAAAAGCAACTGCTTGCTGAATTGAAACAAAAATGATTTTTAAATAGAAAATTAAATTCTTTTCTTTTTTTACATTATTTAACCACTTAGATAATACCAGAATAGTTATTCCTTATTACTAATTCTAAGTATTGTATCTGCTAAATTAATATCATCTTTATCTAATGATAATATTATAGCATCATTCTTTTTAGTATATTCAAGTTCTCTTTTATTTGGTTCAAGAACTATTTTTTTAATATCAATCCATTGTCCTTGAGAGAACTTCAGTGTTATATCTTTTTTTAACCCCTTAAAATTAATTAGATGTATTAAATTATCATTCTTATAAATCGAGCCAATTGTACCAAATTGTTCTTCACTTATTTCAATTCCAGGAACGTTCTCTCCTTTATATATCATCGGAATCGCCTCTGTAAACAAATTTCGTCTTAATTTATACCAATTTCCGAACATTTCTACATTTTCTGCTGGTTCTGGATATATATCTCCATCCATTTGGGAAGGTAAACCAAAGCAATATTTACCACCACTAGCCATGATGATCGCAGCTATTCGAAATATTTCATAAGGATCTGGTCTAGCCTGTGGAACATCCCAAGCGTAAGCCGCAGGACCGCATAATTCCCATGGTTTCTTCTTTCTTCTGTATTTTTTGCCACTTTTCCACGCAGTATTGACATCGTGGGCTTCACCAGATAAATAATGGATATATCTAGGATGTCTATCAATACTTACGTTATAGGTAAGAATGGTGTTTGGATAGCTTTTTTCCATAAAATCCATTACTAAAAATGTAGTTGCCTCATCATTTCCCCAATACCAATCCATCCACATGCCGTTTGGACTGTAATTATCAATCAGCTCTTTTATTTGATTCAATACGTAATCTTCGTATTTCTTTGGATTATATATAAAATCATGGAGTTTCACATCATCAAAAAATTTAGTAGCATACGGGATTTCTCTTTCTTCTATCTGATCTTTAAACATATCTCTAATTCGTTCTGCGAAGCCCTTTGAATATTTCGCGATATTTTCTTTATTTTCATCGTGCTTTGCGATAAAAGAAGGCGTTACTCCTCGAAGGGGTTGAATATCGTCAAAATCTGGATTGTGATCAAAAATACTGGAATAGTAGTACAAAAATGGAATACCTACATTTTTACTTTCCTCAGAAAAAACCTTAACATAATCTTCTGGTGTTTTCCATTTAGTATATCTTGTATCCCAATAACAGATACCATCATGCCACTTAACTTCAAAAATATGATAATCTACACCAACTCTTTTCGAAAATTCTACCCAGTTTTTCATTTTACAAAATGGACCGTTAAATTTTAGATTTCCATCTTCATCCATCATAATTGCATTAAATTTATCGTAGTTTCTATTCCAAAACCAACCTGGTCTTGCTTCTATCTGATACATAATTCCTAAACCGGGTTTCTCCCACCATTCTTTTTTCTTTCCAGAACTTTTATTTTTCATTATCATTTCCATTTTAAATGTTATTTTTTATACAAATTATAAATTAGGTATCTTCAAAGATATAAAGATTCTTTTTATGAATTTGTTAAAATTAACTAATTTCAGGACCAATATGCTTGAGAATCACTAGATTCTCGGTTGAACTTTCGTTCTTTATTTCAATTCCTTCACGGGCAGCATTCACAGTAATAAATAATTCATCGCTAGTCATTTGACCAAACTTAATCATTGTAGGCGATTCGACATCCATAACGCCAAATTTTCCATGTCCCTGAATAACTATAATTCCATATGCACTTTTTTCTTTAATTATAACTGATTTCTTTGGATATACTGTAAGTTCTTTTGCAGAGTAAAATTCAGAGTTATATACTACTAAGTATTCTTCATAACCCTCTTCTTTCATATCTTCAATAGGTTTTATTGGTATGGGTTTTAAAAATCTATTTTTAAAAAATTCCGGGTCAAGATTTAAATCCCAATCGATCATATCGACTAAATAATCGAGATCGTTATGAAATTCTTCAGGTACATCTTTTACAAGAAATTCTTTTGGGACATATTTATTCCATGTTAACGATTGAAACATCGCAAATACATCTGAAGCAAATTGAGGTTCATATGTTAATAACGATCCTGGAGCATGTAAGACTCCAGGGGGAACATCCCATCCTGTTCCAGGTGTGAGTATATATGCCTTGGAAAAAGATAATATCCCATTGTCTCCTTTATCCCAATTTTTTAAACAATTTTTTATATCTTCTCTAGTTGTTCCAGGATTCAATCCAAAATATGTATGTGGAAAATAAGCGGGGTAATTATTCAATTGCTTTGGAAAATAATATCCTTCTGGCTTTCCTTTTTGATCAACTTTAGCTGCCTTTTCATTGTCTTGGTGTAAATGTAAAGGTAATGGCTCTAGGTTATCAAAAAATTTAGAATATATTGGCCATCCCCCATATTCCTTCATAAGCTCCGCACCTATGATATTATCTCCCATAATCTCTATTGCATCTTTTAATAGAACTTTTTCTTTTTGAGCACCATTTTCTATATATATGTAACTTAAACCTTCATCTTCTAAGGTTTCAGGTCCGTTATCTGCCCTTGTAGTAGAAGCAAACCATCTTTCGTCTATTCCACCTCTATGAGCTCCAAAAGAATAATAATCATCTGGATATAATTTTAAGCGTCGCCCTGGAATACAAAAAACTCGAGGCACCCAAGTAGGAAATAAACGAAAAATGCCTTTACCTTTTTTTAATGCAAATTTTAATAAACTAATGTTGTTTTTCATTGTATCTTTTTAATTTATTTATGGATTTAGTATATTTTTGAAAATATTAATTTTATTAGAAATATAACTTACAATATTAATTTAAATTAAATTCTGTTGGATATTTTGGCAATTATTCTTATCATTAAAATCAATGGCAACATTTCAGTAAATCCCTTAGCTACTCATAACATTTAAATTAACTTTTTATTTTACAAATTATTTTTACACTTGACTTTAATATAATTTTGTTTTTTCTATGAAACCTTTTGAAAATACGCATAATTGGAAGTTCTGGCCAGTTATGTGCTTAGTTTTTTTGTATCCTATCAATTTATCATTAATGAGTATATCAATTCCAATTTATTACTTTAATAAAGGAGTTAATATTGAAACTATTGGTTTTTTAGCGTCGGCCATAGCAATAACTTACAGTTTTTCTCCAATATTATTGAACAAACTTTCACAAAAGTTTGGAAGAAAAAAAAGCGTTTTAATCGCAACTTTAGGTGCTACTGCAGCACAAATTAGCTTTTATTTCACGCTAGAGCCTGTTGTATTTTTTATTGCAAGGCTTATGGAAGGTTTTGTCATGGGGTTCTTTTGGCCCAACCTACAATCAACTATATCTGACAATCCTAAGATTAAGCAGAGTAAATACACTGCAAGTTATAATCTTTCTTGGAATTTAGGAGTGTTGAGTGGATTCCTATTAGGAGGGATTGTTGTATTTTTATTCGATGATATAAAGATTATTTTTTACCTTGTCCCTTTAATAATGATAATATCCAGCGTTGTTGCTATGTTTTTTTTTCAAGAACCACCAGATATAAACTCACAAACTTCTTCCTATGATAAAAATGATTTAAGGGTTGATTTATCAAGTTCTCATGATAAAGATGATTTCAGTAAATATTCCATTCCTATTATTGTACCTATTTTACTTGGAACGTGCTATTGCCTTGCAAGAGCAACTTTAACCTTATTGTATCCGATTAAGTCAGAAATCTTAGGGAATGAAACACATACGGTATTTATATTTTTCTTTTTTTTATTTCTCGCTCAAACTTGCTTCACCGTAATATCCAATTATTTAACAATGAAATCGTTAAAGAGGATATCGCTTGTATCATTAGGAGGATTAATTTTTCTCATAATGCTTCTTGGTATGATTACAACTTTCAACATTTTTCTTTATATCCTTTTGTTTTTACTAATTGGAACTTGTTGTGGGCTTATAATAGGCTCAACTTTAAAACTTTTTATTACTCTTAATGTAAAAAATCAAACATCTAAATATTCCAGCATTTATGCAAGCCTAATTGGTGTTTGCTTTTTATTTACTCCTATTTTAGTAGGGATTATCGCTACTATTGATTTAAATCTAGGATTTTATTCTGTTTCGATAGCTATACTAATCATTATCATTCCTGCTTTGATTTTTATTAGGAAAATTCAGAAAGAGTAAATTACTCATTCTTTGAACTACCACTCACTAAAGTGTGTGGATTCCTAATTCATCGAAAACAGCTCAACAAGATTCGGGAATCGTGCCGAGTCTTACATTTTCTCCAAAGGCTTAACTTCCCGCTATTCAATCGGTAGAATTCTGTTTCTTTTTGTAGTCGTTGGTTATCCGACCAAAGAGTAGGAATTAATTAAAACATATTTAAAGAGAATTTAAGAAAAAGGAGTGCGAAGATTTAGTGAATTCTCCTCAAGCTCAATTCATCACCTTCCTAAAGAGAAGGT
>JAUWBH010000015.1 GCA_030605085.1 Promethearchaeota archaeon
TCGCATTCCAACGCTTCTGTGTCGTTTCCTGTTTGTTTAAAGAAAGTTGTACCGTCTTTAAAGATTTTATTAACTAATTCCATTGAATTCAAAAATTCCTCCGTCGTTTTAACCGTGTTCGCTTCAAAATAGAGGGTGTTGTTTATTTCACCATAAATTTCCATTGCTCTCGCAGCGTTTTTTTTATTAATACAAGATTTTGCTGCTTGTTCGTAGAGTAATAACGATTCTAAGTAGTTTTCCTCTGCTCGCGCTTTTTCTAATAACGCCTCTTCACTTCTCTCTGAAGGCATTTCCCATCGATTAATACGTATATTTTGACATTTATTACGTAAAACGAATTTCTTAGAATGATAAATGAACATTCAGTTAAATTTATATGTCTTATCTTCTTGCGTTCTTATTTCGAAAAATTTTATTGAAAATTTTAAAATATTAGAAAATACAAGTTAAATCTATATCTACATATTTTAAAAAAGATATTGATAAATAATGATATCCGAAAAAGATAAGAAGATAATATTATGAAATTCACACTACTATGAAATACTAACTGTATGGAACAACATTTCATACTACTACAAACTATATTCTCATTGTTATTAAAAAAAATCTTGGAAGAAGTGTTTAGAATATCAATTACAACTGTTATAACATTTTTTAAATTTTTTTCTTAAACTACAAAATTTTTTCCTTAATAAAATAAGACGGGGTAATTTTAAATATGCAATAAATATCTAACTAGTATAACGCATTATCATAATATCGTTTCAACTGAAAATAGATGTTGACTTTTCAAAGAATAAGATTGTGTTAATAATAGTATAGTACAAATAACACTAAAATTTCTGAAATGACAAAATCGAAAAAAAAATGGCAGAAACAATTCAGACGGCAAATTCAATTTTTTGAGGAAATAAATCGAGCAAGTGGAAAATTAAAATTTGATCGTCGCTATGTAATTCCAAGCGATATTGGTAGTCAATTCTACTGTGAACAAAAATTAGAACGAGAATATCTTACTGGCAAGGTTATTACAGATGAGATGCTTCAAGGAGTAGAAGGGCATGGGCGCATAGTGAAAGATTTTAAACCTATAACTATGGAAAATGCGTGGCGAGATATTTACACTAAGGATAAAACAGCTCTAGCAGAGTTTATTTTCATTGCTCCTTATAAAAGTGTCTTTCTTATTGGTCGACCTGATGTGATCTTTTTTATCGGAGGGAACCCTATTTTGATGTTTGAGTTTAAATTTAGCAAATACGATACCGATTTTTTATCCCATCACGCTCAAGCTCAGTGTTATGGTCTTATTATGAGAGAAATCGGATTTGACGTCAAGAATTTGTTTTACTCGATTGTTATCTTCAAACCTGAGATGCTAAAAGAGCGGAAGTTTATCAAAACGATCCCCCAAAAAATAATTACGGATTTTCTTAGAGGAAATTTTGGAAGTTTAGAGAGTAATTCTAAAACTTATGGGGACGTGAAGGCATATATCCATAAATTTACTAGTGAAGTGGCAGAAAAGCACATGGATTGGGCTCTAAAATATTGGACAGAAAAGCGGGAAGCGTGTTGTACAGAACAAGCTGGAAAATGTCTGAGTTGTAAATATACTCAAGAATGCAAAAAGCTTTCAATTTAAAGATAACGAATTAGGAATTATAATGAAAAGATAGTTTTCTCAAGAATTAAGTTAGAGCTTAGTTACCCTTTCCAAATCGAAAAAATCGTCGTGTTTAACATCTATTTTATCAAATTATGTAAATAATTTAAACAACTTAATTCAACAGTTTATTCGTAGACCTAAACCTAGTAGAGGAATTAGACATATATCAGATATATTATATGCTTGAACGCTATCAATTTCGGATACCTCTTTATTACGAGTATTTATTCTCAATGCTCTCGTTACAATGCTTTATATTCCTTGTTTTGCTACAATAATAATTATTGCAAAAGAAACGAATTGGAAATACGCTCTACAGGTTTCTTTTATGGAAATATGTATTGCTTTGCTCATAGGAGGTGCTATCAATTTCGGATACCTCTTTATTACGAGCATTTAAACTTTTTTCTAAATTGTTATGCATTTAAATTGTTTCATTTATTTTTATTCGTAATTATCTCCTAAATAGAATAGGACTGACGCTCAAAATAACGTTTTGAACGAATAATAAATAATTGTTGGACAAAATGGATGCAAGAGACAGAATGGATAAAACTAAGATAGGATATTTTAACTATTTAATCTTTTATCATATCTTCTGGTTTTGTTTAACATTAGCCTCGTGGTATTTAGAACCCCCTAGTGTACAAGAAATAATTAGACATATTATTTTTGTAATTTTTACTTCTCTCAATTATTATTCAGGAATACGATATGTTGTAATTGATATTATTAAAAAAAAAAAAATTGATTATTATGTAGCACTAATTATCTATATTGTTATAACATTGACTGTTTCGGTGATATCGTGGATCTTTAACTTTCCCGGGATTGAATTATTAATTATTTACATATTGGTGATAATTTCATTCGTTTGGATTTGCAACATGGGAATAAATCATGTTTTAAAAAAATTAAGCCTAAAAACTGAAAGTTTTAGTGTAAAAGAGAAAGATGAGTCTGTAGAAAAAAGACCAAAAGGTTTTGCTAAAGTTATTGCCGATTCCTACGAGCCTTTAAACAATATAGAAGAATTTAAAAACTTTTTTAAAGAAGTTAGGTTTAAAATTCTTATAAATCCATGTGAAGAAGCATGGGCGGCACTGATTTGCGTTGATCATGGCGTTATTTCGGTTCAAGGCATAACTAATCGACCAAAGGAAAATTTATTACAGGAAAAACTCGGTTGGAAAGCATATCTGGAAACAACATTTCCGATATTTATGGAATTAGGTAGTGGAAGAATTTCAACTACCAATTTTCTAAAGAAAGTAATATTTCGCAAAATAAAAGTAAAATATCTTAGAAACTTAAAATATTTGAAAATAATGAGAAAATTCTTATCCACAAATGATGTCTAATCCATACAATTGTTAGAATTGATGATTCAAATAAAGACCTAATTATTATAAGAAAGATTAATTACTTTTCTAAAAACATATCTATTATATTTAAATTATCTTAAGAATTTTTATACGTAGATTTGAATTAATTAATAGTAACTTACAATGAAGGTCAGAATAACAACTCCTTGCAGAATTCACTTGTCATTAATAGACGAGAATGGATACACTGGTAGAGTAGACGGTGGGATTGGTCTCATGTTGGATAGACCTAATGTAGTTTTTGAAGCCACAAATTCTGTTAACGAGTTTCAAATTGAATGTAATCGATATTATAGGGAATCTATTGAAGTTATTAACGAAAAAGCTTCAAAAATTTTTAAGGTATTTAATATTAATAATAAAAATTTTCATTTCCACTTAAAAAGATATTATCCCAGTCATGTAGGATTAGGTTCTAAAACGCAATTATCTCTGGCTATAGCTACCGCAATTGCTAAATTAAAAAATAAGAATATTCCTGTTCAAGAATTAACTAAACTAGCTGAAAGAGGGGGAACATCCGGAATTGGATGGAGAGGTTTTGAAAAAGGAGGTTTCATCTTAGATGCAGGACATGATTTTGGTAAAGGAAAAGAAAAGGAGACATTTTTACCTTCTTCGGCTTCAAATTCCGCTGATCCGGCACTCACTATTCTTAGGTATCCCATTCCAGATTCTTGGCGATTTGTACTTGTTATACCAAATGTAAAACCTGGAGCGTATGGGGATAAAGAGATGGAAGTTTTTCAAGAACATGCCCCTATTCCAAGAAGCGAAGTAAATGAAGTTTCTCACCAAATTATAATGAAAGTTCTCCCGGGAATTATAAAAAACGACTTAGCCTGTTTTGGAGAAGGATTAAAAAGGATTCAATGTATTGGATTCAAGAAAATTGAAATTGATTTACAACACGATGTAGTTAAAGATCTATTAATCTTTTTCGAAGAATCCGGTGTAAAAGCTTATGGAATGTCATCTTTTGGTCCTAGCGTTGTAGGAATAACGGAATCTGACTCGCAAGCTGACGATTTATTTAAAGTAGTTCATAATCGAATTAAAAGTATCGGCGGTCATATTTATATCTGCAAACCCAATAATACTGGAGCAAAAATAGAATATATTGAATGAATTTCAATGGCAAATAATAACGAAAAAATCTATTTTTCACCTGAGTTAAGCGATCGAGAACGAGCTTGTTTTGAATCTGGGATAAAACTCGGAGCTCTTTACCATATTTTGTGCGGAATTCCTATATCTTCTAACGAAAATGTTATTGAATCTATTGAGAAGGGTATTGAAGCAGCAATTTCCTGTCAACCTTATGTTGATTCTGTTGCTGTATCTCTGGATCGAAAAAAAATTGTAGGAGATAAAAAAAATCAATTTGACTACGACGAGATAAGTGGAAAAATTATCAGGGCAGAAATTATTGTTAGATATAAATCAGTTGAAATTGTTGCAAAAATAGATTGGGTCGAAAATTTGCAATATCCCCTTATGTTTATCGAAAAAATTAAGGAATAACAGTAAATTTATGATGCTTTTTTTAATTTCTTTTAGCGATAACGAATTCAATCTTTATAAGGTGTGAATAAAATTAAAACAAAAAATATAAGTGTTGATATGAAAAAAGGTGAGAAAGTTCCATTTAAAGAAACATATCTAGTATTTAATAGACGGAAAGATAAAGTTAGAATCGTCCAAAAATTCGTAGATCAAACAAAAAATCAATCTATTACTTTAAAGTCTCAGGAATGTGAAAGGTTAATTAATTTGATCCATTCATTTTTGTTTAATGGTAAATTCAAACCTTATAAAGGAAAAATGCTAATTTTTGAAAAAGAATAATAAAATAAGAGATTCTATAAGTTTCTAATGTAATTGTTAACGAGTTCAATAGTTTTTAGAGCATTTTTGTTCTTTCCAAATCTTTGAATATTTTCCCTAAAATATTTTATTTTTTCAAGGATATTGTTGAAAAGATCAAGATTCTCTATTCCTTTTGCTATTTTGAGCCTTGTAGCTAATATTATCGTTTCTAACGCTAAACTTTCTGCCCTATTAAAAGTTTTGAAGGAATCCATTAATTTTTCCCAATATATAACTTTTAATGAGAATACGGGTATCATCACATCCCCCAATCCATTTTGCTTCACTTTTTGAAATTCTGATTCTACTTCACAGATTAGAATCGCCCAAGCTTCGTTAATGTAAGGCATAGAAATTGCTCTGGATTCCAAATTTTTAAAATTATAATATTTTGGAGGGAATTCAGTTAATCCAATAGGAGAATTCGCCTCTTTTAAAGCCGCTAAAGCGTATAAATATATATTATCTAAAAAACTAATCGTAATGATACTTGTATCTTTTAAATTTATATAGGTATAGGTACTAGGATAAGGATTAATTGTAATTTGATTATCGTCCGTTAATCTTATACCCATACAAGATGTATTTGGCTTAATTTCTTTACCATTTTCGGTTATCGAATATGTTGATGCTAAAATTTCGTATAAGTAATCTTTTTTTAGCCCAAAATCTCGTGGATCAAAATTCATAATTATTATTTTTGAAATTAAAAAAATTTTATTTATTTTAGAAAATTAAACGAAATTAAAATCGCTGTCTCCAACTTTATCATGCTCAACATCATATTCTTTAATAATTTTAATATCCTCTTCTAAATTGATAACATTGTCGGAAATCCATAAACTTAGATATCCATCGTTGTCTGTCCAATTCTCTATTCTATAATAATGCCCTTCCTCAGCAGTTTCAGATACAATATCAAAATATATAAATACATCGTGTTTATCGTCAAATTTTTCCAAGATTTTTTTTAATTCACCAACTTTCAATTTATTTCACAACCCTAAAATTATTAGCCTGCTTCTCAACATCTTTGTAAACATATCCGAGCTGGGATATTTGTAGATTTTCTATATTAATACTATTTTCCATTTTCTTATCAATTAAAAATGTTATTTTATTAAATAATATTTTTTAGTTAATAGTATTTATAAATTGATTTATTGAAATCGTAATGATGCAATTTTTTAAAAAAAATTTAATATAATATTGTCAATTTAATTTAAAATTCTCAAGCTTGCTTTAGGAGGGATGCGATGTAATCCCATTTCTTATTAATTCTCTCAGCCGTTCGTAATCGATTAAAAATCTTATATTCAAATGCTCCTATTAAATTGTAATAACCTTTTACTTGTTTATAAACTTCAAAGTCTTCGAATTTTTCTTTATATTTGTCAATATTTTCAAATAAGGCTTGATTAATCTCAGAATATTCTTTTTGTTTTCCTGAAAGATTTTTTAACTGCATCGACAGCATGTTTACCCAGAAATTTGCCATTTCCATTGAATAAACGAGTCCAGAGGAACCAAAAGGGTTCACAAAACCAGCACTATCGCCAATAAGAACAACACCTGGAATTGGGACATAATTTTCGACCATTTTAGCATTTGGAAGCCATGTTAATTCTTCATAGTCAAATTTTGCTCCTTTAAAAAATGTGCTAAATCCTGGATATGATTTTTTTAATTCTTCCCAAACTCTCATTATTTCATCATCACTGGGAATCGAAACAGTTTTCATTTGACGAGCCTGCGCCATACGTATCATTAAACCAACTTCAGCTCTTTTATTCCCTAGTGGAAAGACATACGCAACACATTGAGGAAACCTTGGAGAATAATCCAAATCACCGTTACCAATGAAATAAAACTGAAGATCAATAGTCTCCTTGATATCAATATTAGCTTCACTTATCAAACATTTTACAATTGGACAAATGATCTCATCATCATAAGGAATGCCATAATGTCTCCCAAGTACTGCAGAATACCCGCTACAATCTAAAATGGAATTGCCATATACTTCTTGAATGTTTCCATTCTCATCCTTATATTTAATTCCAACACAAATGTTTTCTTTTTCGATTGGTTCGATCGCTTCACTTTTTAAGAGTATTTTTACGCCTGTATCTTGCGCAACTTCGACAAATCGATCTATAAATTCACGCCATTCAAAAAAATAATGATCGTATTCACGGTATGTTGTAGTAGTCTGAAGATCCCCTGGAGAATGCCAAACTTTTCCCCCATTAGATTTTAAACCAATTGAAGGTAAATATCCTTTTCCTAGAATATCATCGACGATTTTTACATGAGTCATACCCTCACCACGGGGCTTAGGACCTGCCTTTTCTCCTTTTTCCAGAATTATAGCACTAAGTCCATTCCTCGCAGCTACTATACCAGCAGTTAAACCGGCTGGTCCTGCACCTACAATTACAAAGTTATAAAATTCAAAATTTTTTTCAGACATAGTTCAAAAATAAATAAATTTGTAATTTATAATTTCGTTAAAAATAAAATAAAGTTTAAAGTTTAAATTCAGTAACTTTGGGACGAGTGTCTATTTTAGGATAAATTATACCAGCTAAAGGAGGGCTGCTATTATATATTTCTTCAATTTCAATTAACCCATATTCGAGATCTTCTAGTTGTTTAACGCCTGTGTAAGTTCCTTTTACAACTTGGTTGGCCATATCAAAATTCGATGCAAAGACGGCAACTTTAGAATCGACAGGAATTTGTAAGAAATCTTCTTTTAAAGCCGTTAAGGGAAAATAGAGTCTATTATGATCAACGGCTTGAAGTTGAAGGTGTGGAATAATGATAGGATAACCATCTGTATCAAGGTAAGCTATGGCCCGTACACCTATAGGATCAGTAAATAGTTTATATCCGATAACATTTAATCTCTTCTCATCAAGTCCGGAACCGGCTTCGCGTCTAATGTTCTTTTTAACTTTTCTTGGAATACTCCCCGGAGGCAAATTCTTTATAGGAGTAGTTGCAACAACATTGTTGTAATAAACTTTATAAATATTTATGTATGTAAAATACCGCATAAAATCTGATTTATTGAAATATTCTATGTCTTCTCCTTCGGTTTTAGTATGACTAAAATCCGCCTTTATCTGTGTGAACTTAAACGGGGCTTCTGCGGTCATATAAAAAAACCCTTGCTTTGGATTTTGTTCTACATATTTTTTGCTTAAACCCTTTGAAAATTCGCCCCATACTATTTGGTCTTTAGATTTTGCTCGATTACTCGAAATCATCGTTATATGGGGCCAATTTCGTGGATCTACAGTTGAAATTAACTTTACCATAATTTCTGGTTGCGTAAACTTAACAATTTCCTCTGAAAGTTCGGAAGACCATTTTTCTTTTTCCATGTTTTAATTCACCATTATTAATATTAGAATGTTATATTTACATTTTAAAAATTGCCGTTATTTGTAATCAATAAAAAAATTAATAGAATTTTATAACGTTTTTTGTTATTAAGATTCAGTATTATACTAAATATTTAAATATGGTAAGAGAGATTTTTATATTAATATTTTTAAATTATAGATCGATATGAAAATACTATGAATAAACAAGCAATAAGATTAATTCTTGTCTTTGTCAGCCTCTATTAGCTTATTATAAAGTTCTTCTAAGAAATCAAAATTAAATGCATTTCCTTTTTCTGGTCGATTTAAAGAGATTATTCCAACACTATGTTTAACTTTATATAAAATATTACTCTGTTTCATATTCGATTATTTACTTTTTTATAATATAGTTTCTTGATTCTTTATTAGCAAAATGGCAATTTAGTTCTTTTTTTCTTTTCAGCCTGCTTATCTTCATATTCATGCTTTTTGGTTAAACCAGACCATTGAACATTTTTTACGCTAGTTTTTTTCGCAATTTCATAAAGATGTTCTATCCGTTCCTTAGCCATTAAAGGTTCTTCTTTTAAAATCCAATTGAGATCTAACCTTTCGTACTTGGCAGTACAGAGATTATTAAAACTTAAAAGATCCCACCGGTCAGGAATATTATTTAACTCGTTTACAATGAATTTTCCAATCCCTCTAATATTTTCTTCAGTTGCGGTATATTTTGGAATAATTGGAGTGCGTATCCACATTTTCTTGCCATGTTCTTTTATATACTTTGAAATCCAAATTGCGTTTTTCAAAATTCTTTCGTTTGGTACGCCTGTATATTCTTTATGATCATTTGAATCAATTATTTTTATGTCTAAGAGAATTAGATTGACATAGGGTAACAATTTTTCGTAAATCTTTCTACTAGCATATCCACAAGTATCGAGGGCTGTAGAAATACCATTTTTTTGGCACTTTTTTAAAAAATTCAAAATAAACTCCGGTTGTAAAGTAGGTTCACCACCAGAAACAGTTATACCCCCTTTAGATTTTAGATAATAGACCTTATCCTTCTCTATTTCGTAAAAAAGATCGTCGAGGTCCCACCATTTGCCTATTAGATTTAATGCTCCTGAAGGGCATTCCTCAGCACAATTTCCACAAGATATACATTTTTCTCTGTCAATATGCATACCTTCCTCGTTTAATAATAAAGCTTTTTGCTGGCATGTCTCTATACATGTTTTACATCCAATACACTTATGTTTGAACCATTGCAATTGAGGATCTTTCAGAATGGATTCTGGATTGTGGCACCAAACACATTTTAGAGGACATTGTTTAAAGAAAACAGTTGTGCGAATGCCGCAGCCATCCTCCGTTGAAAAGCGCTGTATTTCGAAGACAATACCTTTTTCTGAAGTTTCCATGGTACATTACTTTTTACTAAAGATTTTTAATATTTGTTATTAAGAATAAAAATAAGACTTAAATACTATTTTTTATAATTTATTAATCTATTTATGATTATTTTCTGCGGTATATATTTGTTGTCGTATGGTTTTCTCAAGTTTTTTCACATTGATTCTACTCATTTGTTTAGGAACTTTTAATCCTTTATTAGCGCAATTTTTCTTAATGAAATCTTCCATTTTATCATAAGCGATCCAATAGGGAACTACTATTAAAATAATTCCAAATTCTTTACATAACTTTTTTTTGATTTTGTCCCGTTTTTTTCTTTCTTCAAAACCTTTTATAGTTTTATGCCACCTAGGAACGAATTTATAGTGCTGTTCTCCATTATATTCAAATCCAAGGTTTAAATCTGAATTATAGCCATCTAAATGCATTATATTCTTATTTTTATACAATAACCAATCGAATATTTTCTTAGGAAATTCTTTATTGAAAATTATTTCAAATATCTTGCGACAAATTCGTTCACTTAACATATCAGAGCAATTTTGACACCATGATTTTTTATTAACAACATTTTCATAAGAGGATTTCCAAATAGAATTACAAATATCACATTTCCATTTTAAAGTGGTGTAAGAATTAATATACTCTGCTGATAATAATTTCCCTCCTCTTTCTAAAGCTACTTTTTGAGCTTTTTTAAAAAATTCTTTCTTTCTTTTTATTAATTTACACTTTGGACAAATAATGTCTTTTCTTCTTAGAATGCTTCTAGGTTGTGATGACCACATATGTTTGCAATTATTACATTTTAGTTTTAATGGTGTTTTATTATTAATATAATCTGATAAAACATCAACATTCTGTAAATTCAATCGACATTTTATTTTATTGAATTCTTTTTTTTTATCTTCTGGAGTCTGATGAGATGTTCTTAAAGGGTTGGACTTTTTTCTGCATTCAGGGCATCCTACCCATGGTTGTGACGCTTTACCCTTAATAGTGGATGGCAATGCTAACCATTTATATGAGCATTTTTTACATCTTATCTTTACAGGTATTTTTATATTAATATAGTTTGATATTACTTCGATATATTTTCTCTCTGCGATTTCCTTCAATTCTTTGAGTTTTTTAGTTCGATGTTCAATTGCCTTAGCAGTTATTGCTTGTTTTGTTCTCGATTCTTTTCCAAATTTTTTCTCTAATGATTTAGAAGAATCTGCTTTTCGTCCTCTATTACATTTTGGACATCCCCCCCAAGGACGATTGGGTGATCCTTTAATATTTTCAGGTCTACTAGACCACTTATATCTACACCTTTTGCACTTTAAATTAATAAGAATTTTTGCATTTATGTATTCTGATAAAATTTCGATATTTTTAGCTTCTGTTATTTCATTTAATAATTTAGTTTGCTTTTTTATTCTTTTATAATTTCTTGATATCCTTTCTAAATCCACCCTACTTTTTCCACAATTTTGACAACCTTTCCAATTTTTCCCTCTTCTGCCTTTTATTGCAGTGGGACGAATATCCCATTCGAGATTGCAAATTTTGCATTTAACTTTTAATGAAGTTCTTGAATTAATGTAATCAGATAAAATTTCTACATTCACGGAGTCAGCTAATATTATAAGTTCGAGGAGATATTCTCTCTTAGATTTTTTTGTACTATTAAGATTAAAATTTGAAGAATTATTAACAAAATTCATTTTCTTTCTAAAGAATTTTATAGTAAATCTTATAATGAAAAATCATATTACTTTTAAAACAATAAGGAGTTTCTTGATTTTCTAATATCCTTTCAATTAGGTATTTCCTGGAGATTTAACTATTAGATTTTCAAGTTCATTTCTTAGCTGCATTCTAGAGCTTTTTAATTTTAGGAACGAATGAGAGGATTTATCGCTTTCATCGGGAATCCAATGATTTTTTCCGAGTTCTTGTTCGAGCACGATTTTATAACCTTTTACTTCTTCAAAATATGGTTCAGAACCCCGAACGCCATATAATGCTGCTATAGGATCCCAACTAAAATTCCCTTTATTTTCACCTCGCGTGTAAATTTCGTAACACTTACGCACTGGATTTGATTTTGCGGTTTTTCTCGAAAGAGTCTTACCTGTTAAAAATTGAGTCCCAAGAGACTGTACAACAATTTCAGTAGGCCAATTATTAATAACTCGCCTCGCTGAGTCCCAATCCATTAACCAATTAAACTCTGCCATAGATGACGGAAACTTACCGTTCCCCATTGAAACTAGTTTGCTTACCTTCTGCTTTACAAGATCTTCACCAGATAGAGAGCAAAGATCATCAGGTTCTGAATTTAAAAGATTATTCAATGCAGTAAGTAATCCTACAGCAATTATAACTACGGATTTATCCTCAGATTGAGAAAGTAAATGGCGATATAATTTAACAGCATCCCAAAAATTTTGCCTGTTTAATTTATCTGTATTGAATTGATGTGCTATTTCTTCAGTATAATAGTTCCTAAATTTAGTGAGCATTTTTCTTGCTTCACGATATAATTGATATTTTTTTCCAGTTTCGTAATTTTCATCATATAGAAGTCCCACTGGAATTTTATTTCGATTGTAATAATTATTTATCGCAACAACACATTTAGCTGATGCTTCTACTGGCACATCACATATAACGCCTAAAATATTTGCCTCTCCGAAATCCATTAAAGAATGGAGTACGGCAAGAGCTCCGGCATCATCACAATCTAAGTCCATGTCAGTGTCAAATATTACTGGAATAGCATTAGATTTTCCAATTTTCAAGTTTTAATCACTTCAAAACTAAAAATGCGGTATTTATAATACTCAATATTTTTTCGAATCATGTATCTCGGATAAAATTTATTGTTATTATATTTAATTTTTGATTGCTCAAATCAAAATTAAAAGCCTTAACTGATTATGTCTTAAGTTATTTAATAATTCTTAATCATTAATTAGTATCTCTACTAATTAATTTTAAATTATTAATGATTTGATTTAAATATAAAAAATAAACTTAAAAATCAACTTTCTGGTTTTTAGACCTTAATACTTTAACTTGGTAAATACGGGCAAGGAAAATTTCATATTTATATAAGAAAAGTGTGTATTATTAAATAATACGTATAAAAAATGTTTTAAAAGAGAATAAAAATGAAGAATGAACAAAAAAGTAATATTCAAAATTCAATGAAAATTGATTTATTAAAACAACAACGCCTTCGCTATACGGTTTTTGGTATAATATATTTGCACCAAGGATTCATTGAGGTTTTTATGTACACTTTTATGGCTTTGTATCTATTAAGTTACGGCGTTAGCATCTTTGTTATAGGTTTAACAATCGCAATAGGGACCTCTCCTTGGCTCTTCAAAATTCTTTATGGGATGGCGTCTGATCGTAAAGGAAGTAAGAGATGGGGGCGAAGAATTCCCTATATGTTGGTAGGAAGTTTCTTTGCTGCTATACTCTTCTTTACGCTTATTCCTATAAATCCGTTTTCGGCATGGGTACTATTTACTTCCATTATTTTCGCGGCAAACTTCTTTAATGCCCTTTGTGACACAGCTACCGATGGACTAGTTGTTGATACTTCATCCCCCGAAAAGCGAGGAAGTGTACAAAGTTTGTGCTGGGGCTCTAAATTTGTAGGATATGTAACTGCTGCTCTTTTAGTCGGATTTATGGTGGAGATTTTCAGTTGGACCATCTTTTTCGTTTTTATGGGCATTTTTTTACTCCTCCCCATTCCATTGCTATTTATAACCCGAGAACCTCCCTATGAAATTCCGGAAAAATTTCCTTTGCAAGATTTTAAGGATACTTTTAAAAAGCGCTTAGTATGGCTCGTAATATTACTCTTCATTGTTTCAGAACTTGGATTATGGATAGTTCTTTCAATGTTGCCTCTATTTCTTTCCTTGGAACTCAAATTAAGTTTAAGTCTTGTTGGAATTGTGATGGCAGCGGGGTATGGGGGTTTCCTTATAGGGTGTTTAGTTACGGGTCCCATTTTAGATAAGTTATCAAGGAGAATGAGTATTATCATCTCAATTTTCTTTCTAGCCGTTATTATTCTTCTCGTTTCCATAACCCAGAATATTTTAATGGCGTTAGTTTTTATTGTGCTTGCTGGCTTCTCATGGGGTGTTTTTCAAATAATTAAAATGATGCTTTCGATGGATTTATGTAAAAAAACGATTAGTGCAACTATGTATTCGACTTATATGAGTCTTATAAACATTGGGGGAACAATTGGAACGGTCGTTGGGGCATTACTCGTAGTAATGTTTGGTTTTCGTATTGCTTTTACATGTTCTGCAGTTATAGTATTATCTACTCTCTTAATAGTCGTATTCATTAAAGGTACTGAGAAATTATTTGCTGAAGAGACTAAATAACTTAATTAATATCTTTTTTAATTTTTTTACAATATCTTTTACTTAACTAAAAAAAATAACAGTTAAAAAAAAGAATTAACGAAAAGATTATAATTAAAAAGTGAGTTTATCTTTTTCTTAAAGGCATCCCAGATTTTGATCCGGTAAAATTTCCCTTATTTATCGCAAATACGCCGTTTACTAAAACATACTCTACACCTTCGGAATATAAGCGTGGATTTTCGTAAGTAGCCTTATCAATTATTTTATTTTCATCGAATATAGTGATATCAGCCCAATAACCTTCTCTAAGCATACCTCGATCTTTTAATCCCAATTTTTGTGCGGGATATGAGGTCATTCTTCTGATAGCATCATGTAATGTAAGTAATTTTTGCTCTCGAACATATTTTCCCAATACCCGAGTAAAAGTACCATTGGCATATGGATTTGGAAAATACTCAGAATCTTCCGGAATTATTCGACCATCTGAAGCAAACATTGTGAGTGGATGAGTAATTGTTATAATATTGTCTTCTTCTGTCATTGAAAGATACGTACCAAATGCAGCACCCTCTTGCTCTATTAAAACTTCAATGAGAACTTGTCTTGGATCCATCTTATGCTCTATTGAATTTTGATAAACATTTTTCCCGTTGTACTTTTGACTTTTTGGTGCGTTTATATAAACTTTCTTCCAATCTTTCTTTTCCTTAATTTTTAAGAAACTCTCTACGATTACATCAATTTCTCCATAGATTTCATTCCTTGAATCAATATCTGTCTTTGTTTTTCTTAATATATCGATGGCTCTTGGAATGTCTATCTTGTCTTTTGAAAGGTAGACCCTAGGTGGTATTAACGCAAATAGAAAAGTAGAATTGGATGCATGAGGAAAAACATCAAAAGTAACATCTAAATTTTCGTCACGGGCTTTCTCTACATATTTATAAGCCTTTCTTATATCTCCACGCAAAAATCCGAATGGCTTAAAATGATTTATTTCAACTGGTATTCCTGATTTCGCTATTTCAATAGCTTCTTTAGTAGCTTTTATTAATCCGCTGGCAAATCCTCGAAAATGAGTGGTATAAATTCCATTATATTTATTTACTATTTTACAAAGTTCAATAATTTCTTCAGTCTTGGCAAAAGATCCTGGAGGATAATCTAATCCCGTCGAAATACCAAATGCTCCATATTTCATCTCTTCCTCAAGAATTTCTTTCATTTTTTGCATCTCATCTTCGGTTGGCGCTCTATTCTCTAATCCAATGGTATAAATTCTTAGCATTGAATGACCTATCATTGCGGCAATATTAATTGGAATTCCCTTTTGTTCTAAACCTTCTAAATAATCGTTTAAATTATAATAATTAAATCCAGAATCCGCTACTCCAAGCATTTTACTAAACATTTTATAATCTTCATCGTCTTTGTCCATATCTGGATTCATTAGTGTCATAGAAAATCCACAATTTCCAACACAATGAGTAGTTACACCTTGAGTTAATATATTTTCTCCACGGCTTAATAATATAGTGAAGTCCGAATGAGTATGAATATCAATAAATCCCGGCGATACTATAAGTCCTGAAGCATCAATGACTTCTTCACTATTGGCATCCCTAATATTCGGAGCAATTTTCTTAATTTTACCGTCCTCAATTAATAAATCTGCCTTAAACCACGGATTTCCCGTTCCATCAATTATTTTTCCATTCTTAATTAAAATAGACTTCATGATTAAATTCATTCCTTTTCAAAAATTTAATTTAGTAGAACAAATACTAAAAACTAAAAAAATCTTTTCCAAATTATTTGAACATATGTAGATATATACAAATGATCGTGAAAGTCTCGTTTCACGAAGATTGAATATTTCAATTTCTTAAAATTTGAATATTTTTTTTAAATTCTTAACGATCTGAAAATTTATTTTGTTCAGCTTTCTTTTAATTACTATGCTTGAAGATTGGAAATTAGATAAATCAAAGCAAATTTTCGCAAGTAAACCATTTAATGTTTTGCAGAAAGATTATATTAAACCAGAAAAAGAGGGTAAATTTAAGGCTTATATTCGATTTTAAAAATATACAATAAAAAAATCCTAATCTTGGTTTACTTCGAAAATGTAGCAATTGCTACATTTTTCATTTGTTAAAACGATAAAAAGCAAGGTCAATCATAAGGTACAATTGTACTATTTTTTGGTACATATTTATTCAGGTGTAATTTTGTGAAAATCAGAAGTGCTGTACCACTGGTGCATTTACCATAGCAGGTTTTTTTTGCATTCTTTACGAATTCTAAAACTGACGGTACCATTTTGAAAATTATTATTCTTATTGATAATAACAAAATTTTAGTATTTGTATTTAATTTATTATTATAGAGTAATTTTGAAAAGAATCTAAAAGTGTTTTTATCAAAAAATTGTTAAAGAAATGAAATTTTAGATGAATATGCCATCAACTAACGAAAATATTGATTATGGTGAGGTTTTTCCAACCCCACTACTCTCGGAGGTTGTTTGTGAGGTAAAGTTTCCTATCCTACTAATGATCCCGTTAAAGATAGCCGAATTCCAACAAAACATTATTGAAGAATTCCCTGAAACAAAGGAGCTAATAGATCAAAGCATTTTGATTAAACCCGGGCAAATTAGTTCATCTGTTGGTAATAAATCTTGGGATTTTATTAACTCTGAGGGTAACACTATTTGTAGAGTTCTTAAAGATAGATTTTCTTTAATTTCTCATAGTTATAAATCTTGGAAAGACAAAGAAAATCAAAAAGGATTTAAAAATTTATTGATGGATTTATCAGAAAAATTTTTAACCCTTTATCCTATCAAAAAATTTAGTCGATTAGGATTAAGATATATTAATAAAATACCACTTGAAGAAAACACAACTTCGTGGTTTAAGAAATTCTTCGTTCCATTGTTTAATATTGATAAATATACTATTGAAAATCTCACTGATAATGTGGTACGCTTAGTAGTTAATAAGAATGACTCAATAAAAGTTACAATTCTGGCACTTTCTATGTCTGAAAACGATAAGAATTATTATATTTTAGATTTTGACGCTTTTTCGACGAATATCTTAGCAGAAGATTATGAAAATACGATTGAAAATTTGCACGATGTAATCCTACACGAATTTCATTCTTTAATTACAGAAAATTGTAGAGAAAAAATGAGAGGTAAATTGTAAAATGTTTCAAATTTCAGACTCAATAAATGATTATTTAAAAAAGATCGGATTAGAAGAAAAGAAAGAGGTGTTAATTCAGGAACCCCCTTTAGCAATTGATTTATCTGATATAGAACAGATTGTTAGTTCTACTGGTAAAATGGTTGGAATACCGGATTCATCAGGAGGTAATCTTAATAGAGGAATAGACCTTCGAAAAACTGAAACCGAACTCTTCAATGGGTTCTTTTCTTTTAGAAGCGAGGTTGAGGAAAAAGATATGATTATCCTAAATCTACAGAATAAAATTAGGGAGTTAGAAGAACAATTAAAAATCTTTTCTTTTGACTTTAATTTACCAGACGACTATTATACTAACGAATATTTTAACGAATAATAGTGTAAAGCACAATGGAGTTAATTGAGGGTACGCCTTTTCCAGATCTTTTCTCAGAACCAGAAGACCCAAATAAACTTGCTCAAGGTGATATTATTGTATTCGAAAATTTCATAAAAACAGAAAAAAATCATCTTGGGTTTGTAATCTTATCAAATACCTGTGATTTGGATAGACCAAGAACTATAAATTCTATTTCCATTGCATTAATACATTCGTTTAACTTTGTTTTAGATAAAATGATAAAAGATGCTATTCAGACAACACGAAAAGCCTATCAAAGAATTGAATCTGAAGAAAAAAGGGAAAGTTTCGATTTTAAACACATTTTTTTAGAAAGTCTAAGCAAATATATTTATGACGAAGCAAATTATAGCAAAAAATTTACTTACTTTATATCTCCATTATCTCATTTCGAAAATAAACCTACTATTATTAATTTAGAGAAGATTCATTCAATAAATAAGAGCTATTATCTACAATTTATTAAGCATAGAATTACTACAATAAAATCTCCATGGAAGGAAAAGTTAGGTTTTAAGGTCGGCTTTATCTTTAATAGAGTAGCAACATATACTCCAAAATCTAACGAGATAAAGGATTGGTGGATTAAATCTTATGATGATATTTACAAAGAAAAAATAGTCGAATTAGAAAAGTTAGAGAACGAATTGAGAGAAAAAAAACGATAAAACAATATTATTTGGTGGATATAAATGTTAGTGATGACGCTCAAGAAAAGTTTTCGCCAGAAATTACGATTATTGTAAAACAACTTGAATAAAGTCAAATGGCGAAAAAAACAAAATGTTATTCTCAAGGTGATGATATCTCAAAAATGGTCTTGATTTACCTGATTGGGTTATGATAATTGGTTTCAATGAGGAATATCATATCTTATTAATCAGACAATTTAGATTCGGCACAAATAAAATTGAACTAGAAATTCCTGCTGGTTATATTGAACCTGGTGAATCCCCTAAAGAAGCCGCAATCAGAGAATTAAAAGAAGAAACTGGATATAGCGTAAAAAATGTCAAACAAATTGGTGTTGTAGATGCAAATCCCGCAATTATGAATAATAAATGTTACACGTTTTTAGCAGAACTTTCCGAAAAAGGCGATATCAAACTTGATCCCGACGAAATAATTGAGACAGAATTTGCTACGCAATCTCAATGTTTTGAATATTTGAGACAAGGTATAATAAAGAACGCTTATATTGTTGTAGCTTTCTTTTGGTTTGCATTATATAATAAAACAATTTAAAATGTTCGGTTTTCGTATAGCTTTCATATATGCTTGTTTCATATTTTTATATCTATTTTAATTCTAGCTTTTTTCATTAAACGTACGGAGATTACATTTCTCCGATAAATAAAGATATAAAAAAGAATTAAAAAAAGAATTCTAAAATCTTAATTTTCTTTTTACTTATTTAGAGTTTAAGTTCTTTTAACTTATTTGCGTTGGCTTCTATCTGCTCTGATGTAATGTTAAAAAATTTCCAGAATATAATGACTCCAAAGAATGAAATTAAGAAAGGAAAAAGCGCCATTTGAATTCTTAATCCCATAAGCTCAGAAGGACTAGTTGATCCCGATTTGTAACCTGTAAATGTTAGAACTATCCAAAAGACTATAGCTTGATAAGCAATCCCTACCCGTGAGAAAAATAAATGAGTTCCATTATATAATCCTTCTTGACGTTTTCCACTGGTTACTGCAGCATTATCAATTACGCTTGAAAATAAAGGCATTGTCATGCTTATTATTGCTCCATCAACAAAACCCGCAATGATAAATACTACAATTGCTACTGGTAACCCGCTTGGACCGACTGGTACAAAAAAGAAAGGTATGGCCATACAACCTAATAAGAAAGTACCTATTAAAGCAACCTTTTTTATACCTAATTTAAAGCTAAGCTTATACCAGAAAGGTACTGAAATGATAACTGAGAGCACATAAAGTAATACGATCATCTCACCAATTTTTGACAATTGCAAAATATCTTGAACGAAAAATGGTAAAGAAGCCATAACCAATCCCATCGCGGAAGTATAGCACACAAACAATGTCATATATGCAACAAAATTCTTATCTTTCAAGGTAGTTTTAATCCCCTTAAAAAAAGGAATTTTTTCTACTTCTCTATCAAGTCGAATTCGACGTTGTCTCATTTTTAAATCCTCGCGAACTCCAGGAATCATTAATGTAATGAAAATAAAACTAATTATAGCAACGATAATAGCTTGAACTCTCCATCCAGTTTCAAAACCAAGCATTTCAATTGTTAATACTGGTATTAGAACTCCAAGTAAAATTCCTATAGTCTCTAGAACAGCTGTTATGGAACCACCGAACCGTCTATCTTTATTGTCGCGGAATTTATCGGGAAATAGGGCAACTCGATTAATGTCATAAAGAGAAAATACGGTATCGTTAATACAATAAAAGATTAATAACCATAAAAAGACACCAAAATGCCCTATCTCATCGACCGACGGTGGCATGAAAATAAAAATAACAATGAAGCACCAAGGGATTGCGCCCGTGACGATAAATGGAAACCGTTTACCCCATCGTTCTGTAAACCGTGAAGATTTATCGCAAAGATAACCCAACAGTGGATCGTTGAACATATTAAAAACCATGTAAATAATCATCGCAATAAGGTATAGAGTTATATCTAAACCTACTACAGTAAGATAAAAATATGGTAGTTGTTGCGAATACATTTGGGACATCATTAATCCGACAAGATTACCAAGTTGAAACGATGTTATAATTCTCTTAGGATATTTTTTTATTGTTTCTTCAGTACTGTTTTCTATGTCCATTTTTAATTTTCCTTTTATTACAGTTTTTATCTATTATAAATTGAATGTGATTATTAATAATAATTTATAAAACTTGAAGATAGTTTATTATTTCTATAAATTTTGAAAAAAACTCTTATTCTTTTCTTAAATAATGAATTTTTAAAATCATATAATGAATTAGATTAAAAAAAAGGAAATTTACATTTTGTGCGACTCTCGGTGGATGATTTCGTTCTGTAATTCTCTGCCAATTGCGGTAAAGTAAGCGTTGTAGCCTGTGACTCTAACTAAAAGACTTTTATAATTCTGTGGATGTTTTTGAGCGTCTTTTAGCATTTCAGCATCTAAAATATTTATTTGTAGGCAAGTTCCTCCATTTTCAATGTATCCTCTTAGATACGCTTTAAATTTTTCTTTATGTTCGGGATCTACAAGGATACTAGGATTAAATGTTATTGTATGTGAGGCTCCGTTCGGTAAATAATTAATATATTCTCCTGTTTCTGTTTTACCGCCTAAAACATTTCCAACAGAATTAGTGACGGCAGTAGGGCCTTTTGTATCTGCTCCATTAGTAGGGCAAATCGCATTTGAAAGAAAAGTTCCCTTTTTTCGACCATCTGGAGTTGCTACAGTAAAGCTTGCGTCTGCTCCTGCCCAATAATTCCAGGATAACATTCCTGGGCGATATTGAAAGTCTGTTGGCGTTTTATATTTCCAGCATTCGTCGCTCCATGTTTTCATTACAATTCTAGCCAACTCATCAGCCTCATCGTCGTTGTTCCCATATTTCGGGGCTTTATTCTTTAAAAAATTTTGTATAACCTCGTATCCTTCAAAATTGTTTGTCAGAGCTTCTTTAATTTGAGCGATTGTGTATTTTTTATCTTCGTAAACCAGCTTTCTAATTGCTAATAAGGAATCCACCGTAGTAGCAAAGCCAACACCCTCAACAGTAACAAATCGATATAAAGGACCACCGTTTCGTACATCTAAACCTTTCTCAATACAATCATGAACGATTGTGGATAAGTATGGAGTTGGGAGAAATTTACCGCGAAGTTCTTCAGTTAGATTGTAAACATCTGAAGTATATTTTATAATAAACTTTATTTGCTCCTTCCACGCGTTCCAGAATTCGTTCCATGTCTCGAACTCTTCAGGGTTGCCCGTTTCAGGTCCTATTTGTACCCCAGGTTTAATTATATTATCGTTTCTTGGCATATTCTTACCGTTCCAGAGCGTTAACTCAATGGATTTAGTCAAATTTGGGTTTATATTAACAGTCCCACTACGGTCGTTTCCTTGCATAGTGTTTTCTAAACACCCTACGCATGCGTAATCCCAAGCATCTTCTTTTGGGATCCCTTCTTTTACCATACCTGCGATCGATCTTTCGTCAAAGTTAATTAAGAATGGTGCTCCTTGAGCTCTAGCAACCATATCTACAACTACATCAATCAATTTATCAGGAGAATTTCTATGTAGCCTTACATTTGGTTTTGATTCCAAGATAGGATGCCACTCATCGATCACTTCTAAAATAAGATATGTTAATTCATTTGTCAAATCTTCTCCATTTGGGCCACATCCAGAAAGAGTCATAAGTTGTCCAAATGCCGCTGTAATTCCTTGCTTACCAATTCTTATCATAGCATCGTATGCAGTGTTGGCATGGAACCATAATGATCCAAGTATTTCTTTAGCATATTCTTTCGTTAAATTTTTCTCGTCAATAACATCTTTTTTATAGAGTTCCCAAAGGTGCTGGTCGGTTCTACCAAAAGAAAGACCGGGTCCAGGATAAGATTCTTCAGCCATTATCATCATATGCGTAAGCCATATCGCTTGAACTCCTTGCCAAAAGGTTTCTGCGGGTTCCCACGGAACGCGCTCTAGATTCTTTGCCATTTGTTCTAGTTCTTCAGCTCTTTCAGGAGTGGAGGCTTCACTTTTTAATCTTCTACATTCCTCAGAGTATTTTTTTGCCATTTCTCTTGGAATTTCAGTAGCTTTTATCATTGCTCTAAGTTCCTGACCTTTCGCCTCTCCTCTTTCTTCTTCGCTTAATTTAGAATATCTTTCTTTTGCTTTTTCGTGAAAAAATTTGAATCCTTTTTTAACTACACCCTCGTAATCAGGGATAATATGACCAGCGGTGACTCCGAGATTTCCAAAACCAGATTTATGATATTTAAAAACTGCTTCTCTATTTATTATATTCTTTTTCCAAAATTCCTTTGATTCTTCTTGGTTGAAACATTTTGATAATTGTGTGTTAAATCTACTCCCAGCAATTAGATCGTTTTCAGAAATAATTTCATGAGGAATATGATTTAGCATAATATCTTCAAAAAACATTATTCTGCGTTCTGGCAATGAATATTCCCAAAAATTTTCAGGCAATTTAATTGGTAATGCCATAGATCTAAATGAAGCGGCGAAAACACCTTTATCATTTTTTCCTAATATTTGAATGTAAAAGTGGGTTTCTGGAGCTATATAATAATCCCCTTCGTACCAAATCATATCCCAATCAGTACCAGTTGTAAACGGCATAAATTCATTATTCCACTCTCTATCTGTGCCCTTAAAATAATAGTCTCTGAGCCATTTTGAACGAGGAGAAAGGTCGTGAGGTTCTGCAATTGGAAATTTGGGTTCGCCTTTCTGTACTTCAGATGAATCGTTAGATTTACTCATTTTTTTAATTCCTTTTATAATGTTATATATATTAACTTAAGATTTAATTATTATTTTGAGTATTTATAAGTTATTTTTTCATTTTATAATCAGTAAGCTAATATCTCTTTGATTTAGTAAAAAAAATTTGTAGTCCATCTAAAGGACTTTAGAGGACTATGGTTTTTGAGGTTGGATAAAATTTAATTAAAAACTATTTCTCTTTATCTTTATTTCAGCCTTTCTCCAGATAAATGAAGGTGATCCGTTTCTATTTCTACTAAAGCCTTAAATATTTCTTTTATTCGAGGGCTAGTAGATTCTGCGGCAGCTTGACCATAAAACTTAATAGCTCTCTCTTCACGACTATGAGATTCTTCTAGATTTGGTGTATACTCTGCAGCACATTTATCATATTTAGGGAAATCCAATTTATCGAGTTTTAAGATTTTTTTCCAAATTGAAGCGTGTTCACCTTCTACTTTTGAAAGAATTTTAAACAACTTCTGTCCTTCTAGCTCAGGAGTTTTTTTACCAGCACATTTATAAAAAATTGTGTTTGATACTTCAACCTCTAAGCCTTTTTCGGCGTTAGCTTTATCTTTTTCGTTTAATTCGACATCCCATGCTCCTGTATCGTCGTAATCTTTTGCTTCTACCAAGTATTTTTTGTACGCACCGCAAAATGGACAGTGACTTGGAGCTTTTTCTCCAATATAAGCTTCACCGCAGATTTCACACACATACACTTTTACTTTAATTTTTTTCACCCCTTAGTATATACATTGATAATTTTAAGCTTATTTTTTTGTAATTATAATAATATTGTTTATTTAAAGATTTATAAATATAAATACCTTTGACTTATAGTTTAAAGTTTTATTTTCTAATCTATTTAAAAATTTAAAGCATAAAATTGTTTAAAAAAATATGAATCTAAGAGTTTAATTAAACTTAAAAATTTATAATTATTAGAATGAAGGTTCTCGGCGTAGATCCCGGATCTAAGAGCTGGGACTTTTTCGCTTTAGACAATAATAAAATTATCCTAGATACTGCAATTAATACTAAAGAATTAATTCAAGAGCCCCAAAAAGCTCTAACTGTCATTAAATCCGTCGGGAAAATTGATTTAATGGTTGCTCCTAGTGGCTTTGGTCTTCTTTTAAAAGATGTACGTAATTTAACTGAAAAAGATATTTTCTTTACTTTATTAAAGTTCGAAAAAAAAGATCAAGACAAGCTTGTAGGTCTTGGAAAAATTTTAAGATTAATCAAAGCAGAAAACATTCCTGGAGTGATTGTTCCCGGAGTGAAACACCTACCAACAGTTCCAAGATATCGCAAGATAAATAAGATTGATCTCGGAACGGCAGATAAGTTATGCACTGCTGTTGTTGGAATAAGAGACCAGATGGAAAAATTCAACAGCGGTCCAGAAAAATCTAACTTTATTATGGTTGAAATAGGTTATGGCTTCACCGCAGTATTAGCAATTGAAAATGGGCAGATAATTGATGGAATTGGGGGATCAAACATCATGGGCTTTAGAGCTTGTGGTAGCCTTGACGGGGAATTGGCTTACCTTATTAAAAATATCAAAAAGAAAAACATATATAAAGGGGGAGTAGCGTCTATTGCTGGATATTTAAATTTAAGTTTAAAGGAAATAACTTTGTTAGCTGAAAAGGACGAACAAGTAAAAACAGCTCTTAAGGCTTATATTTCGAGCGTTAAAAAGGCAGTTTTTGGAATCTCTTCTTCATTTTCAAGTAAAGATAAAATCAAGGAGATTTTATTGGCTGGGAGAGGTGCTGAGTTAAAGTATTTGAGGGAAAGATTTGTTAAAGAATTAAGAGATGTTGCACCAGTAAGATTAATGAAATCATACTCTCAAATTGCTAAAAGAGCAGCGCAGGGAGCAGCATTCATAGCTATGGGGGTTTTGGGCGGAGAATTTGAACCAATAATTAATAATTTAAAAATCAAGGAAGCTTCTGGCTCGATTTTGGATGACATATTTATTCCATTTGATAAGGAAAAGCTTTTAAGCGATTTGAATTGATTTCCTAATTATTATTGAACAAAAAAGTTATGAAATAATTGAAAATTTAATTATACTCAAATGAGCAAGAAAAAAAAAATTGTAGTTACAATTTCTATAATTCTTTACATTTTAAGTATTGCTGTAGTTCTGAACTATCGAATCATTTTCTGTGGTTATTTTAGTCTTAAAAATTGGGAATGCGATCCTGATTGGGAAGAGCCTAAATATTATGAAGATGGAATCGCTGATAGTTTAATTGAAGAATGTGCGCGTTATGGTGCAGATAATATTGACTTTTCGCAATCTTGTGATGGAAAATATAAATATATTTACGATGCCGAAAAGGATAAGTATGACGATTCAGAATACAACATAGTAAGGCATGCCGGGACTACTTATGCTATATTGGATTTATACGAAGAATTAGAAGAGGAAAAATATTTAACTACAGGTGAGGCGGGATTGGATTATTTATGTCAGTTAACTTATAAGATAAATAAAAACAAGTGGGCAATAGAATATGATGGTGATATGAAAGTTGGAACAGTTTCCCTTGCAATACTAGGGATGGTTCGATATTGGGAGGCTACTGACGACGATAAATATAATTTATATGTTAAAAAATATTGCAATTTTATTCTTTCTCAACAACGTGATGATGGTGCGTTTGCTGGGATATATGGAAGCGATGAGGAAAGTTCTTATTATTCGGGAGAAGCGCTTTTCGCCTTAGCGCTGGCCTACGACATGCTTGAGAAAGAAAAATATCTTGAAGCGACAGAAGATGCTCTTGACTTTTATTGGTCGGAGGATTATGACTATTACGATTCTGCCTTTATACCTTGGGCATCGTCCGGTTGCGCAAAATGGTACGAAATGACTGGGGAAGACGATTTTCTGGATTTCTGTTTTGAAATGACTGATAGGCAGATACTTAGACAACACATAATAGACGATGAGGATGAGTTAGGTAACCATTTATATGGCTATATGAACGCTGAAACAGTAAATACTGCGTGTTATTTAGAGGGAATAGGAGACGCCTTACGAGTCGCTAAATCAGTTAATGATACTGAGCGTGTCGAAAAATATTTTGATTGTTTAAAGGCTGGAATAGAATGGGTATTATCGCTTCAATTTAGAAAAAAATCGCAATTAACATGTCCTAACAGAGCGTTTGGAGGATTTCACAGGGGTTTTACCGTAGACGACTCTTATATTATTCGTATCGATTATACTCAACACGCAATTTCCGCATTATTGAGGGTGCTAAGGGAATTTGACGAAGACGAACTTGATTCTATAGAAATTCGAAATGGAAAAGTCGATTTTACCCCAAAAGAGAGAGAACCACCTTCTAAATTATGGTGGATTATTCCTTTAATAATTGGATTATTCATATTCTCAACATTGTTAATTTATTATCATTGTAAGAAATTTTTAGTTAAAATTGAAATTTTAAATCTAATGATTTTGAATTTATTAAAAATAAGTAAAAAATATGATGAATTCTTAAACTTTCATAAGGAAAAACTTCTAAGTGATTTGAATTAAAATCCTTATCATTACTGGCCAAAATAGTTTCGAAACAATAAAAAAAATAGTAAAGCCAATTCAGGAGCATGTAATTGATGTCATAAAAGCTCCAATATCCATTTCGGCATTTCTAACAGAAAATATTATGCAAGACATTTTAAATAGTATTTCTCTTTTTAAATACGATTTAGTTTTAATCCCTGGATTTGTTCAATGGAATACATCTCATTTAGAAAAGCAATTCTCAATACTTGTTAGAAAAGGACCTGAATTTGCTTCAGATCTTCCGGAGATATTAATCAATCTTGATAAAATAAAATTATCAAATCAAGTTTCCGCACATAAATTATTTAAAATTTCGGGAGAAAAAGAATACGATAACATAGTCAATGAACAAATAAAAATTGCTAAGAATAATCTAGGGCAACATACATTTTATATTAATGAAGAAACCTCAGAAATAATGGTTGGACAAAATCTTCCACCTCCAATTATCGCTGAAATCGTCAATTGTACTGAAAAAAGCGATGAAAGCATCTTAAGAAAAGCAGAACATTACATTGATTCGGGAGCTGATATTATTGATATTGGTTGCGTGTCTAATAAACCAAATCCAGAGAGAGTTAAAGAAATTATTAATGTTTTAAGAAATAATTTTGATATCTTAATAAGTATTGATTCGATGGATACCAATGAGATTTTAGCTGCAGTTGAGAATCAAATCGATCTTATTCTTAGTTTAGATATAGGGAATTATAAAGAATTTTTACACATATCTAAAGACATTCCTATTGTAATTCTACCAACAAACATAAGTAAAGGTTATTTTCCAAAAGATCCCGAAACGAGAGTTGAAAATTTATTCAAATTAACTAAAGTCTTAAAAGAAAATGGTTTTAAAAAATTAATTGCCGATCCTTTATTAGAAACACCTATAGCTCCTGGAATTTGCAATTCTTTAGAAACTTATTTCTTATACAAAAAGAAAGTCTCATCCATAGAATATCGAGATATGGAATTACCTCTTTTTTTTGGAATATCAAATGTTGTAGAATTAATGGATATTGATTCTATCGGTATAAATGGACTCTTAGCGAGCATAGCAATTGAATTAGACATGGGAGTATTATTTACCGTTGAACATAGCACGAAACTAATGAGTGGTGTCGCAGAATTAAAAGAATGTGTAAAACTTAATTACTTATCTAAACAAAGAAAATCGCCACCTATTAATCAAGGTATTGAAATATTCAAAGCTAAGAAAAAAAAATCGCAAAGAACACCGAAGATTAACGAAAAAGATGCAATTTTTGTAGATACATTAAATCCAGAATACATCCTAGATGAGAAAGGCTATTTTAGAGTTTATGTTAATCATTATTCTAAAAAAATTTATGTTTTATTTTTTTCAAACAACCATATTTTACTTCAAACCTTCATTGGAGATAACGCAGAAGCTTTAAGTAAAAAAATTATTCAACTCAATCTCACTAAAAATTTATATCATGTAAATTACTTAGGACGGGAATTGAATAGAGCAGAAAATTGTCTATCCTCGGGGAAAGCTTATATTCAGGACGAATAAATTAAAAAAAGAAAATAATAATAATTAAGTTTTATACAATTTCAAAACAAGTTTTCACATCCATTCCGGGTTCTAAAAGAGGAATAAGTTTTGCCATATTTTTTGGTAAATTTGCCGAATGTGTTTTTAACGCATCTTTATCTGCGTATTTTTCATAAAATATTATTGTACTTTTTTCTTTAGGACCCTTTACCGTATGAGGTATGTATTCTAAACATCCTGGTTCGGATGCTTTTACTTTTGGAACAACCTCTTTTAAAACCTCTATTGCATCCGACATCTTTCCGTCACGTACTTTTAGAATTGCAATTAATGTAATAGCCATATTAAATCACCATTTTTTTAATGAAATTGATAGTGATGGTTAAAATTTAAGTGCTTCTAAAGAAATTGAAAGCAAACCTTGAGAGATCTTAGATTTTTTTAAAATCTATGTTTAAATACTTATTTTAGAATTGTCCTATGAACAATTAATTGAATTTTAAATAGATAATAGGACTCTTAAATGGTACAAAAAAAAAACCCATATGGATATATTTATAAAGCTACTAACATCGAAAACGGAAAAGTGTATGTTGGTCAGACTATTACAGAAAGATGGAAGCCTCATCAAGTTCCCATAAAACAACGATGGGCTGAAGAAGTTAGAAAATCTAATGCAATAAAAAGAAAAAGAGAAGCAAATCCAAATAAAACTTTTATAGGTCGATATATTCATAATGCTATAATTAAATACGGTCCAGACAAATTTAAATTGGAGCAGAAGGATGTTGCAGTTAATCAAAAAGAATTGGACGAGAAAGAAACACATTGGATTAAAGAGTGCAAGGCATTATACCCTAATGGGTATAATATGATAGAAGGCGGAAGAGGTGGAAGAATGGCACCCGAAGTAAAAGAAAAACTTAGTCAAATTTCAAAAGAATTTTGGAAAAACTCTAAAGAGAGACAGGCACAAAGTATAAGAATGAAAGAAATGTTAAAAGACCCCAAAATCAGAGAGAGAATGAGTAAAGCGCAGAAAATAATTCAATTTCTGAGACTTCCGACAAAACTTATTTAAAATGAAAAATTTAACTTAACTAACTTCTATCTTTGAAAATCAAGTTATATATAATAATAACCAAAAAGAAAAAGTGAAAAAATTATGGATTTATTAATTCCTTCTAAAGTTGATATTTTATCCACTCAAATTATTGATTATGTTAAATCACATTCTGAAGAATTAGACCTTAAAGATTCAAAAATATATTATAATTATCCTCTTTTTAGAGATGACGAAAATCAATTAGTTGATTTTGAAATTCTCCTTTTCACCAAATCTATTGGAGTAGTACTAATAATATCCTCAGATAAAACTAATGTTGAAGATATCGATGATTTTGCAGAGGAAATTGATCGGTTAGACCAAATATATTATATTATATTATCTCTTTTACAGATTAATAAAACTTTAAGGAAAATTTACCCTAAAATCCCACAACTTATAACGAAAATTATTTATAATCCTTTTTTAACGAAAAAAATTGAGGGGGATGATACTGATATTATATTTCTAAATAATACAAATGATTTTAAACAATTTTTTAAAGAAAGAGTACAAAGTATTGTTCCAATTTCAGATTTAGCTTTTTTAGAAATTTGCGCTTCGATTGATGGATCAAAATCTATAAATGTTCAAAAGAAGAGATTAATAACAAGTAAGAGCAAAGATGGAAAAGGGATGATTTTGAACAAATTAGAATCCGAAATTGCTATCTTTGATCGAAAACAAAAAGCTCTATATATTAAAGACTTAAAGGGACCCCAAAGAATTCGAGGTTTAGCAGGTTCTGGTAAAACAATTATCATCGCTATGAAGGCAGCATTAATCCACTTGAAAGAACCTGAAAAAACAATTTTATTTACTTTTTGGACAAAAAGCTTATATCAATATATTAAAAATCTAATTGGAACATTTTATAAACAATATAATAATTATAGAGAACCAAATTGGTCCAAGATATGCGTACTCCATGTTTGGGGTGGGAAATATGAAGAAGGTGTTTATTATAATACTTGCTCAGATTTAGAGATTCCTGCTAAACCTTTTAGTCTTGCAAAGAGTTTTTCAAAAAATCCATTTGATTATATATGTAAGGAGTTATTAGGTTATGATATTAAACCTAAGTATGATTATACTCTTATTGATGAGGGACAAGACTTTCCTCCCTCTTATATTCAATTATGCGCAAAATTGACTATGGAAAATAAATTTATTGTAGCTTATGATGAATTTCAAAATATTTTTCAAACAAAAACCCTTTCTCCAGAGGAAATATTTGGGATTAATGAAGAAGGAAAACCAAATTTCGAATTTGAGGAAGATCTTATACTGCCTAAATGTTACAGAAATCCGAGAGAAATAATAGTATGTGCTCATGCATTAGGATTAGGGATTTATGGAGAAAAAATTGTTCAAATGTTAGAAAATAAAGATTATTGGGAAGATATAGGATATCAAATTATTGAGGGAGAGTTATTACCAAGAGAAAAAGTTATTATTCTTAGACCAGAGGAGAATTCTCTTAGAATGATTTCAGATAATTATACCAAAGAAGAAATAATTCGTTTTAAAATTCTTAGCAAAATTTCTGATGAAGTTAATTTTATTGTTAATAGTATTTCCCATGATATTAAAGAAGAAAGCCTAAGACCTGATGATATTTTAGTAATTGTTGTAGATGACTATAATGCGAAAAAATATTTAGAGGCTATCCAAGAAGGGCTACATGATGAAAAAATTAATTCTAATAATATACATGATGATCAATATTCAATTAAAGATTTTAAAATTAAAGATTGTGTTACACTTTCAACAGTACATAAGGCTAAGGGTAATGAATCTTATTCAGTTTATGTAGCTGGGGTTGATGCTTTATTCGATTCGATTCCAGAGGCTAGACAAAGAAATATGTTATTTACTGCAATAACAAGATCTAAAGGATGGGTAACCATTACAGGTATAGGTGAAGATGCTTTAACATGTAAGAAAGAGTATGACGATGCTTTAAAAAATTATCCTAATTTAGTTTTTATTTATCCTGAAGAAAAAGAATTAAAAATTATGAGAAGAGAACTTGAAGACATTTCAATTAAGAAGATGAAAATACTGAGAAAGCTAGAATCTTTTATGAAAGATTTAAGTGAAGATTATTCTGAAGATGAAATTTTAAGAATAGTGGAAGAGAAATTAAAAAAGAATAAAAAAATTCAGTGATAATACTGGGGGATATTATTTGGCTAAAAGAAAATTTAAGAAAAAGCAGAGAGGTCCGGGACGATATTTAGTGCAAATAAATGCTGTAAAGAAAATTTTGAAAACAGCTGATCTTTATAAGGATCAAAATCAATATCCTAAATATTCAAATTTTAAATTCAGTGATTTTAAATCTATGAAATACGATGTAATTTTTAAAAAAGTTTTAAATGAAAGATTTTATGATTATGAATTAAAAGACAATTCGTTATTGCAATTTATATATAGAGATGATCTAAATTACTCTTTTCATTACAGTTCGAGTCCTTTTTCTGAGGAAATCAAAATAAATCACATGTTTACCGGGTCATATACTTTAAAAGAAAATTTTTTAATAATACATTATGATTATCGGCCTTCAACCTACAAGGAGTTTTGTCATCCATGTGCTCATTTTCATTTCGGTATTGGGAATCAAATAAGAATAGGTATAAAAAAACAATTAAATCCTATATCTTTTGTTTTTTTTATTTTAAGACAGTGTTACCCTGAAGAATGGCTCTATTTCATAAAAAATAATAATGATGAGAAGATATATAAGAATATAAGACATGATCTTCATGAAATTCCTAATAAAACTTTTAATGATGAGAAAGAACTTGTATTACATTGATATTTAAAAAATTTAAGGAACAGTTAAGAAGAAATGAAATTGAACAGGCGATCTTATATTAATCTTTCATGAATCTTAAATCTCTTAAAATACTAAATTTAGTGAAAAATATTAAATAAAATAAAGTTAATAAAATCTCTATGAATCCCTTGTTAGTTTTATGTTATATGTGATAAAATCCACAAGGTTATATTTCCTTTTAGGAATTTTAAATATTAAGAGGTAATAGTCTCTTTTGTGTCATTAATTTCACATTTTTAATTCTTGTTTCTTAACTTTATAATTACGAATTATAATAAATTTCTTATTAATATAACATTACTTTTTAAAAAAATTTAAGATCGTCTTAAGCTATTGCGTCAATTATAACAATTGGAATAATATTAGGAAATATTATTCCTAATAATGTTAATACATATGCAATGATTGTAGGAAGACTGATTTCTGTCATTGAATTTGCTTTTCTATAATAAAAAAGTCTATATTTAGATTTTATTAATCTTTATGATAAACAACTAAATATATAAAATTTTAGGAATCAAATTTGGTTTTATAGAAAAAGATTAAAAATTCACGCTATATCTATCCGAATGTGTCTATGTAAGAGAATTAATTTAGTGTAGTTTTTAAACCTCTTACTTAACAAAGGATTAATGTTCAGCTATATGGATTCGATGGAATTTTACATATTTTATTTAATTTTAATCTTAATTTTAACCGGACTTACCGTAATATATTACATCTCTCTGAAGAAGAAATACGATTTATCGGTATTAAAGCAGCCCATAATTGCTCTCTTAATTATATCGTTTACAATATTTATTTTGGATTCAGTGTCTTATCTTTTTGTAGATATTGACGATGTTGCCATTATTAACATAGCATTTAGCAACCTTTTTCTATTTTTATTAGGGTTTTCCACAATAATGTTAGGATTTTCTTTGCTTGACGAAAAAGAACACTATAAGAAGCCTAAAGAATAAGATTTCGATTAAAAAATTTTTTGTATACTTTAAATATATTTAATTAGAATCTTTATAGATGGTTTTAGTTCTTCAAGCCGAACGTCCGAAAAGTATAGGAGAGGAAGCTATATATGGATTAGAGAGTTTTTGTCGGGTATTTAATAATTTTGCGATTGCTTTTTTTCTTTATATGAAATTTATATTTTTCTTTATACTGTTATCTATAGGGATTTTGACGTTATTAAAACTAAGGGGGATTTATACGCAATCAAGATTAAGAACTTACAAAAAAAAGGAAGAAAGCGATTGGATCAAGGATCATCTTCAAAAACCTCGATTAATTTTAGGAGTATTTTACATTATTGCTGCCTTTGGAATCCTATTCAATTTTCTCATTTATTTTCTAATTTGGTGCCTTGATCCGTTGCCAGATAGATTTATCTTTGATTTCATAAATTTTTCGGGTCGTATCGACCCCCAATATTTGAATCGGATAGAAGACATAAACGCTGCGAAATATCCTCACGAGAAGACAATTTATTATTGCGTTGCGATGGCCTCTTTTGGAGCTCTTTTGGACGTGTTTGTAAGTATCTGGTATCTCATAAACGACAATAAGCACGATGCTAAAACAAAATTTACCCTTTTAATTGGGGGCGTTACGATGGGGATGCTGGTGGGATGGACGACATGCCTTCCATTCTTTTTATAATATACATGATGAATATATTTGATCTTCATCTGCTATGAGGAGGACGACTATTCGTCTCCAAGTTTTATAATACAGATGAAATAATTTTTACATTTTTTTTAGAAATAATTATAAAATTATTACCTAAGAGGTTTTATCCATAGCCAAAGTTCTTGAAACGAAAAATCTTTTGGAATTGGATTATCATCAATAAATTTAGCATTCCAATATTGGTCAAAATACGCTTCTACTGTTCGGCATGGATGTTTTGCTATCCAAGATTCATAGAAATTATTGTGAATTTCATAATGATGAGAATATATAAAGGGAGCCCAGGTTTCATGAAGCGCATCATCTGGTTTGATGTCAATTATTTCAATTTGCTCCATATTCCTTTTTTCTAATTCTCCCCAAGCATATTTCATCAAATCTATAGCTCTTGTATCAGATTTAGGAGCACTATATCCAAAAAAACTAATCATAAATGCTGATCGTATATAAGATTGCAGTGTTTTCCATTGTGAGGTTAAAAAACCATTTTTATCATATTTTTTTTGAGTTATTGGATATAAAAGAGCTGTCGGTTTGAATCTATTCGAACAATTACTTAGTGTATTTTTTAACCCTGTTTTATTTTCTTTCTCACAATAACCAACCATGACATTTCCATGTAAAAAAATGAGATTTGGCAATCCATTTAAGTGACGATTACGCAAATAAGCTTGCACTAATAATGGATCCCAGTTAAATGTAGCAATCACGTCCTTTTTTCTCAAAGAAAGAATTAAATGATCATATATAGTTGGATTATTAGGAATTTCGATTTTTTTAAAATAAGAATAAATTTTTTCTTCGATATTTTTTTTAAGTTCTTGATATTTTTCTTCTTGACAAATATGGCTGTATAAATCCTCGAAATTATTTAAATTAAAATTTAGACCTATTGTCTTTAAATTGTTAATTTCTAATATATCGATAAAATCATTTATTAATGGAAGTGTTAAACCATTTTTATCGCCATTAGGACAAGCTGCACGACTAGCACCTGCACCTAATAATACTACATGAGGTCTTTTCATCATTCTTTGTTCTACTTGATTATATGGTATAATTTTATTTTTCATTTTTATTCTTATTTTTAGTTAAAATCACTTATTTAAATTCTTAAATACCCTTTTTACTTTATTGTTAAAGAGGCAATAGAATTAGTGATTAATTAATACTATAAATACTTCAAAAATTTAGGGAGGGGGCAGCACGGCGGGAGGGAGATAATAGAAAAAAAAAAAGTAATTTTTTTATGCTCAATAAAATGTTCCTGGTTCTGATGGATTTGGTTTGAAACCGATGTTGGCAAATTGTACTTCTATTTTTCTTGTTTAATTATATTATATACAGTTCAGCTCTTTATCCTTTTATGTGAAAAAATATTCTATAATTTTCAGAGAACATTTCTATTAAAATACAAAAAAGAAAATAACTTTATATTAATTATTTTCAGCTATTTTTGGAGGCGGGATAAATACTTTTCTAAGCCCTGTTCTTTCTAACTTCCTAGCTTTCTCAGGACAATGATGGGCACAGATTCCACATCCTATACATTTATCCTTATTCGTAACGGAAAGAGAATCTACTATTATATTATAAACAACCAATATAATTAATTAAATTAAACTCTTTCATTGTACAAAGCTTCAATATATGCTCTCTGGTCTTCGATATTCATTAAATCAGTGAATTTTATTATTTTAGTAGTTGCTTGTGGTAAAGTTTCATCAATATATGATGCAAAAAAAATATTTTCTCGCTCTAAGGGAACAATAATTTTGTTGGTCCTCATATGCTCTCTAATATCAGCTTCAATTTTTTTTTTAGTTTCATTTTCATCAGATTCAAATTCTTTGCCTAATAGTCTTCCTAATGTCATTGAAGATTCATTATCTCCATCATCAGCAAATTTAGCTCTTATATTGAATTTATTACATAAATCTTCTCTAAAATTAAAAAGTGGTTTTTTGTTAATCCCTCCCTTGTGATCTAGCGGAATGCCACAAAGAAATGCAGCCCTAGCTTTGTAGTTTTTTGTTATTTTGTCCTTCTCAGGTTGTAACGAGAAAGACGCTTTGTATGGGTTCATTCCAAAGGTCCAATATCCACAATTAATGTTTTCAAATCCACCAAATTGTAGTTGTAGAGGGAGCCTTCCATCTATAAAGTCCACTAAACCATCAAATATCATTCTTTCCGTTTGTTTAGAAAATTTATTTTTTTTAAAAAGATTTTGGTTAATAAATCTCTCATCAATAATTCCCTCATTATCGGTTACTCGTTCCATCCCTATTATAGTACTATGGACTAGGCCTTTAGAGTTTTCACCATTGAAATTTGATTCTGGTAGTCCATACTCTTCGAATTTTTTACCCATTAATTCTTTTATTCTTCCTATTATGAACTCTAAAAGAGAACCAAGATTTTCTGGGAGATTGTTATAAAAAGCAATTAGTGTAACTTGTCTAGACGATCCTCCTTTTTTTATTCTTGACATAATCAATATTCAAATAGCAATTTTTATATTTATACATTTTTGAAGAATTCGTTTAAATTACTACGCAAATCGTTTTCTAAAAATGGAAGAAGCTTAAGTCGTGTAAAAGCGCTTAATACGCTGTTATCAAGAATAATCATGAATATTACTATTCTTTAGTTAAACCTTGAATTGTGTCAAAATCCTTTTGGACTTCTTGAACCGTTTCTGGTCCTCCAACATGTTTAAGATGTCTTTTTTGAAATTCGGATAGGAATTCGTCCACTTTCATCTGTACTAAGTTGGCTGCTTTAGAGAGAGTTATTTTTCCTTCTGAATATAACTCCAAAACCCAAATCAAAAGACTTTTTTCTTCTAATCTTTCAAAACTAAGGCCAGTTAGTTCAAGTAAATCAACAGGTAGTTTTATATTAATTTTCTCTGTCATTTCTATAATAAAAGTAGAATTACACATTTAAAAGAATTTGCCATTTAATTAAAGTAAATTTAAGTTGCTGATTATTCAAAAGAAAATGTTATTCTATCTGCCATGCCGTAACTAATAATATTTTATGATATTATAAACTGTATCTCTTTGAGCAGGTCTTTTACCAGCGGTTCTGATTATTTCAATGATTTCTTCTGGGGATAAATATTCTCCGTATTCTGCCCCTGCACTTTTAGAGATATTTTCCTCCATTATAGTGCCAGAGAAATCGTTCACACCATAATTTAGAGAAATTTGGGCAAATTTAGGGCCAAGCTTAACCCAAGAACATTGGATATTGTCTATATAATTATTGAAAAAGAGTCTTGAAACGCAGAACAATTTTAAATCAGCCATTCCGTAACTAGGTTTTAGAGGATGGTTCTCCAACCTTGACAAAATCGGTTTATCCTTTACGAAAGGTAAAGGAACAAATTCAGTGAAACCATTGGTTTTTTTTTGGATATCTCTAATTACCTTTAAATGTTCAATTCTATCTTTTAGTTCTTCTATATGACCATACATAATCGTTGATGTGGTCGGAATATCTAATTTATGCGCTGTTGATATTATTTCTATCCATTGAGAGGTAGTAACTTTATTCGGACAAATAATTTTTCTAATTCTATCGACGAGAATTTCTGCGGCTGTCCCAGGTATTGAGTCCAATCCTGCTTTTTTTAGTTCTTTTAAAGTATTTTCTATGGAATCTCCGTATAAATTTGACATATAAAATATTTCTTGAGGTGAAAAAGCATGCGAATGCATCCTTGAATCAACATCTTTAACTGTTTTGAGAATTTCGATGTAGTAGTCAAAATTAACTTCAGGATTAATGCCTCCTTGTATACATACTTCAGAGCATCCATTATTCTTAGCTTCAACAACTTTCTCTCTAATCTCATCAATAGTCAACAAAAAACCTTCCTCACCGGTATTGGCAATACTAAAAGAACAGAATTTACATTTTTGAAAGCAAATATTCGTGAAGTTGATATTTCTATTCACTATAAAAGTAACCACATTCTCTTTTTTTTCAAAACAAATTTTATCAGCAACATGCTGAAGGGCAAAAAATTCTTTTCCGGTAACTTTTAACAGTTTTAATGCCTCTTCAGAACTCAAATCTTCTGAATTTAAAGATTTTTTTAATATTTCTCGTATTTCGGGCTTAATTTGATCAAAAAGCTGGGTGCTCAACATCTAATTAATATTATCTATTCTTTTTTTAATATTTTCTGGACAAAATTCAGAATTGTTAATATATTTATCGTATACAGGTAATCTTTCTTTTAAAACATAACCTGAATCGTTGCAAATCTTTTTTAAATGGTCGATTTGAGGCCATTCGTTTTCCGGATTAATATAATCCAATGTAATCGGAGAGATTCCTCCAAAGTCATCAATCCCTATGTCTATAAAATCTTTCTCGTATCCTGAAACAAGATTTGGGGGAACTTGGATTGAAATCTCATTTTTAAGAATTAATTTAGCGATCCCTGCAGTTTTTAGCATGTCTTTAATAGTAATTGGGTGTAGGGGTTGGTACGATATTCCCTCTTTTTTTATAAAATTTTGAATAATAACCTCTTGAATGTGTCCATATTTTTTATGAAAGTCTTTTATCAAATATAAATCCCTTAACCTATCTTCTACATTTTCACCTATTCCTAATAATAAACCAGTTGTAAAAGGAATTTTTAACTTTCCCGCGTTTTTTATGTGTTCTATTCTTTTTTTAGGCATTTTACCCGGCGAAAGCTCGTGGACACCTCCTTTTTCAAAAAGCTCTATGCTTGTGCTTTCCAGCATTAGTCCCATACTAGCGTTGAAATTCTTTAATCGTTTCAATTCATCGTAACTAAGTAAACCTAAATTAGTGTGTGGTAAGATATTCAAATCCAACAAATATGTACAAATATCTATAACAAAATCTATATATTCACTGCAATCTCTTTTAATTAACTCGTCCTTGACTATTTGGAAACTCTCGGGCCTTTCTCCAGACATAAGGAGAGCTTCCTTACAATTGTAGTGAATTGCCTTCTGTATTAAGTTAACCATTTGTTCGTTTCCAAGCAGTACAACATTACCTTCACCACTCAATTTTGGCACTTTATAGTTATAAAAACAGTAACTGCACTGATTTTGACAATAATTAGATAGGGAAAGAGTAAAGTTTTTTGAATAACTAATTACTTTTTGTTTTTCTGAAGGTAATTGAGCTTTGATCTCGTTTACTTTTTCTTTTAGTTTTTTAATTGATAAATTTTTGAAATAATTAATCTCGTCTCTACTACTCATGATTACTGCTTTTTATATATTAAAATTACATAATTATTTCTATTATTAATAGAGGTTAATTTGAATCTATGTGCTTGTTTCATTTTGTCAAATCCCTTTCCTTCAACTAAACTTACAGCTTCTTTTCCTCCTACAATCCATGGAGCAATCGTTATCCTGAGTTCGTCCACTAAATTCTCTTTGATAAAGCTCCAATTTAGCGTACCCCCACCTTCCAATAAAATTGATTTTATTCCGATATCATATAATAGAGGTAAAAGTTTTGACAAATCTACTTGTTTTCCAGTTCCAGCTTTGATAATTTTAACATTTTTTGCTTGAAATTTTTTAATTTTATCTTGAGGTGCATTTTCGGTTGTACATATTATTGTAGGATATATCTTTGGTTTGAAATCGATTATATTTGAGTCAATAGGTATAGAAAGGTTGCTATCAACAACAATACGATAATATCCGTTATGCTCGTAGAATTTAATATGAAGTTTCGGATTATCTTTCAATATTGTACCCTTCCCTACCATAATAGCATCAACGGTTGAGCGCAATTTATGGACTTCCTTCCAATCTTCTTCGTCTGATAATTCGGGATCTCCCGTTCTTGAAGCAATTTTACCATCAATCGTCATTGCAGCACTTAATATGATATAAGGTTTTTTATTTTCTTTCAAATACCAATTCTCCTTTAATATAAGTTTTAATTATATTTTCTGATTTAGTTCTTTGCACTATTAATGGGTAAATGTTGTTTTTATCGAGCTTATTTGAAAAGAAATTTGGATCCTTTAAATTAATTAAGAAAAAATTAGCATATTTCCCTTCAGAGATAGAACCTATTTCTCTCTCTATGTGAAAATTTTTAGCAGCGTTAATCGTAACCATTTTTAACAGCTCTTTAGCGTTTAAATTTTCCTTATTTTTTATGTTTGCTAAATTCCTTGAGATAAGATATAAATAACGCAATTCTTCAAAAAGATCTAAATTATTTGCCATAACATTGTCTGTTCCCAGAGAAATGGGGATTTTTAATTTAAAAACTTCCGTAAGCGGTGGAAAACCAACCCCAAAATACGCGTTGGAACGAGGACATAAGACCAATGCCATCTTTTTTTTGAGGATTTTTTTTAGATCCTCTTCTTGGAATTGAGTCCCATGAACTATTACATCTACTAAATTATCGTTAAGTAATTCATTTATCACGCTCTTATTCCTAACCTTTTCAGCGCAGTGGCAAGCAATTATTTTATTATATTTTCTTTTACATAACTTTAATTTATTTTTAATATTTGACGATAAATGTTTATAACTAACCAAGCCAATTCCGTCTCCTGCTTGAAATAATGATTCAATCTCATTGACTCCTTTAAATCTTCCTAAAATTAAATTTCCAATTAAAGATTCTTTTTTTGCCTTCTTTAAAATTTCAATTCCTTCAATACCTCTTTCTCTAAAATCGATAAACCATGTTGTTCCTGATGATAGCATTTCTACTATTGAATTTTTGATCCCCTTAATCTTAATCTTATCGGGAGTATTTTTTAATAATTTATGCTTTATTCCGTTCGGAGGAGCAACCACTTCAGTTAAGTCCCTATTAAACCCTAATTCTTTTGCAAAACTATCTCCTATATGAATATGTGAATTTATGAATCCAGGTAATAATAAATAATTCTGATTATTATTGGTTAAATCTAAATTCTTAATAATATGATCAATAGAGAGATTTGAAATTTTGCCTAAATCATCAATATCTATAATTATATTTTTTTTTAAATCCAAATTTTCTCCTATTAATCCATATTTACAGAAAATCTGTGTGTTAGGCATATACTAATCAAATATAGAAAAATTATTTAAAATATATTTTATATTATATCCAATCTTTTTAAAAATTAGAGTAAAAAATTACGTTATTTGTAATGGTGATATTAAATTCACGAATTTAAGGAGGACTTGCAAAATTCTGCTTCTCAAATAGACATTGCTATTGATAAAGTTGGTATCGTAGGAGTAGAAAAAAAAGTTGATATTGTTCAAGAGAACAAGAGATATTCGTTTTATCCAAAAATATCTGCGTTAATTTCTCTTCCTGCTCAACAACGCGGAATTCATATGTCTCGTACATCGGAAACCATTGAGTCAGTTATTAACGAGGTTATATTCAAACCTGTTCCAACTATTGAAATGGTTGGCGATGCAATTGTAAAAAAACTCTTGGAACGACATCCATACACTTCAAAAGTAGAAGTAAAATTGGAAGGCAAAATTATCCTCCAAGTTAGAGAAGGAGAATACAGGAATATTCAGAAAGCTTACGATGTTAGTTCAATCGTAAGAGCGAGGAAGGACAAATCGGGAGAAACTGATTTCGAATATTTTCTACAAGCTAGTGCATTGGGCATCTGCTGTTGTCCGTGTGCCTTGGAACTCTCGAGAGAATATAGTGAAGAAGTTATTAGAACCAGAAAAGATATAAATGTATCAGAGGAAGATTTAAAAAAATTATTAAATATATTGCCTTTCAGTTCGCATAACCAACGGGCAAAAGGCACAATTAAACTTCAAATTAAAGATTTAGATAACCATAAAATTGATGTATTAGACATTATTGATATTATAGAAGAATCTATGAGTGGCAAAATTCAATCAGTCTTAAAAAGGCCCGAAGAAGCGGAATTAGTTAGAACAGCCCATTTAAAACCTTTATTCGCTGAGGATTGTTTGCGTGAAATGGCGGGAAATTTTATTTTAAAAGATTTTCCTAATTTGGAAGACAATTTTAAGATAGTATTTAAATTAGAGAGTTATGAATCAATTCATCCTCATAATGTATACGCCGAACTTAAGACAACTGTAGGAAAACTAAAAAAAGCAGTAATTAAGAAATGAACTTATCTAGCGAAATTAAAAGAACTTCCAGCAGTACTTGAAGGGATTAAGAGGATTTCGTCATTATCCTCGATATTGTATTCCATTAAAGATTTATCTTCGTCAAAAGTAATACCGCCTGAAGATAAATGAAAATTTGAAGGATTTAAGCCATATAGATTCCCCAATGTTTTCTTTAGTTCATTAATTTGAGTACCAGTATCAATTGACATTTTTTGTTTTTTCTCTCCAGGACCAATTGTAGAAACAAAATAAAGATCAATTTTTTTTCCTATATTCACTAAATCTCCAATAGGGGTTTTAGCTTCTATATTAGGTATTTTAGATGTTATACCAGTATCCCAATATTCAACATCATTTAAAGGAATTTCTTTTAGTTCCATTTCTCTTTCCTTTTCATCCAACTCATTTTCTTCTTTAATCCTTTTCGTATCTATATCAGAAACTTCCAAAAATCTTTGATTGTCCTTGATTTCCGCTTCAGATTCAATATCGTTTATTGCTAACTCTTCTTGATCTTGTGATACTGTAGAAATTTTATTATTATTTTCTAAAAATTTAGGTTTTTCTTCCTTGTAAAGATCTGGTATTGCTGGACTTACTTCACGGGCACCAAAAATTCTCGCTATTTTTTCAGATGTTAGATAAGCATAAGGTAATACTCGATCTATTAATGTACGAGGATTTAAAATAGATACTAATATCGCATGTTCTGCTACTTGAGAAAAGATCAATCGAAATTTCTCTGTATCAAAAGTAACAGTCCCAAAATCCATTGAACTAAATTCATCTGTAAGTCTTTTTAATACAGGGGTAATTATAGATGAGGCACCTCCAATTATTTCTTCATTAATATTTTCTCCTCTGGTTTCTGAAGCAATTACAAGCCCATCTTTATCAACTACAACCGCTGCTATAAGACCTTCTCCAACTTTATTCGTGTATTCCTTTAATAATATACTAAGTTTTTCATTATCAATTGACATAAATTATCTTGTTTGAACAATATTAATTTCAATTAGTTATTGAAAACATGAAAATTATTTATTAAAACATTATCTAATTATAACATTATCTTACAAAATTTCAAAAATTAAGTAAAAAACCTAAAAAAAAGCTATAATAAATACATTATTTTGATGGTTCTTTTTAATGGATACTATTAAAGGAATTGAGGGAGATTACATTGAGACTAAAGAAAATAATTTAATTTTTGATGTAAAAGGTCTTCTTCACCCAATAGATCGAAAAATCTGTTTTTTACGATTTTATCCAAATAAAGATGGGGATAGGATTAGAAATAATGTAATTTACAAAAAAGTTTATAATTTAAATGAAAGATATTCCATTTTAAGAGAAAAGTTCCCAAAATACCTTTTCTTCTCTGAAGAACTTGATTTAGAGCTACAAGGAGTACGAAATAAAGATATTAAAAAAATTTATACTCCAAGAGAATACTTTAAAAAAATATGCGAAAAAAAGCATTTGTCATATCTTGAAAAATGCTCTAAAGAATTATGTGAATTATTTATAACCGGGGGGGGTGTTCTCGAGAATTCTATAGGAATAACGGGCTCCCAGATGGTTGGATTAGACATAGAAAGTAGTGATATCGATATAATTATATATGGCACGCAATTAAGCTTAGAATTCCAAAATAATTTAAAAATGATCTTAAATAGTTCAAAAAACTGCAGAAAATATAATTTAGAGGAATATGGAAAGCATTACAAATGGCGGGCTAATAGTTCAAATGTCTCTTTTGAGGACTTTATGAGAAGTGAACTAAGAAAGCTACACCAAGGAAAATTTAAGGGAATTGACTTTTTCATAAGATATATTAAAAGTCCTGAGGATTGGTGTGGAAATTTTTACGATTATAAGTATAAAAATTACGGTCGAATTAAAATCATATCAGAAATTATTGATTCAAAAGATTCAATATTTACTCCTTATTCTTATAAGATTAATACTATTAAAATAGTTGAAAACAATTCAATTTTGAAAGAAATCAATGTTAAAGATATTATTGAGATAGCCTCTTTTCGGGCACGATTCTGCGAGCAAGCAATAAAAGGTGAAACCGTTCTCGTTGAAGGAAAATTAGAAAGTGTTGAAGTTAAAGGAAAAGAAAAGCATTTTCGCTTAATATTGGGCGATCAAAACAAAGATAAAATGATAATTTTAGTATAAAAATTAGAAAAAAGAAAAAGAATTATAAAAAAATTAAGTAGTCTTTTGAAAAATCATCGTCTTTTTGTTAATGAGTTGCTTTTCTTGTTCTGTTAAACCTAGATCGTATTTTTCTTTGGTGATTTTTATCCAGAAATAATGCGAGAACGCACATTGTTTTATGTGTAATCTAGGAAACTTTTTTTTAACTTCTCTGTATTTTGCGTCGGGGTGGTGATTTAAGTAAGAAAAGATTTTGTGAGTTATAGTCATATTGGTTATAATATCTTCGTTCATTCTATCTTCGCATTCTTGGTATATTTTAACGAATCTATCGTAGTTTATTTTATTAATTCGTTCTTTATTCTCTTGGTATCTTGGCTTTTCGGTTTGATTGTAACGGATTTTGCTTTTTTCAAGAAGCGTTTCTCTATTTTTTAAGTAGTTAAATCGGTCTTTGCAAGGAATACTGCAGAATTTATTGTCTTCTCTCTTGGCTACAAATTCTTTCTTACAATTTTCGCATATTTGAAGGTATATTTTTTTAGCGCGGGGATGGTAATTTGCTTTTCTCTTACATTTTTTACAACAATATTTTCTATGTTCATTTGTGGTAGAAAATGGTTTTCGACAGTTTTTGAACTCGCAAAACTTAGTATGCTCTTCTTTGAGGACAATTACTTTGTTTGCTCTATCTCTACACTTTTTACTGCAATATATCTTAGTTTTCATACGGGTAGTAAGTTTATTCTCGCATTTTATATAAGCACAAATTCTATTGTATTCTTTTTTTACGGAAGTAGAAGTACAGTAATTTGCTCTCCTTCGACATTTTACGCAACAATATATCTTGAATTTGTTAGCTGTGGAAAACTCATTTTCACATTTCTTGTAGGCACATATATTTTTGAATTCTACTTTATCAGATTTCATAGCTGTAAATTTTTATTGTAATTAGAATAAATTAAAAAAAAATTAATTTGAATAAGATGTTATGTGTTCTTTTGGTAGGCTGGTTAGATTTTTGACCGAATCTCCGTTTATTATGTTCATAATCTTAGTTCTTATGTTGTCGTCTTTTAGTTCAATTTCTACGATCTTTTTAACTTGGAGAATTATTTGTTTTAATTTCTTGTATTTAATTTTTAAGTCTTCTAGTTCCGCGTCGTTTTTCTTTAGTTCTTTTTTTAAACTGTCGTTGATGTCTTTCTGCGTAACTTCTCTAATCTCCTTTAATTTTCTTACGTTGGGCGTTCCTCTTAATTCGTTGTAGGCTCTTGTTATACTTTTTCCATTTTCGATTTGTTCCCATTCTTCTTTGGCTTTTGGATTTTCTTCAGCTTGTTTTAAAATTTCTATTCCCATTTCAATTGCTTTATATTTTGTATCAACTTTCTTTGCAATTTCGGTAATTAGAGCCTTGTCTTGGACTGCTTCAATCTTTTTCAATATTTTTGGATTTTCTGTGGTTTCTTTTTTTTCTTCCGATCTTAATTTTTTTATTTCTACGTACAAGGAATAGCAAATTAAGATTTTTTTGTAGTATTTTAAATCTCTACGCATGAGATTTTTAGACATAACAAAAAAGATCTTCTCCAATTCAGTTAAATTCTTAGTTATATATTGAGGCTCTACATTGACAATCTGACAAGCAATATATCGGAGTCGTCCATCAAGGATTTTTGTCTTTCCGTCTTTATTGTCTTCCGTCTTAACGATCTTTTCTTTTTGTTCTCTTAGTCTTATGTCAATGGCTAATGCTTTTAAATTTTCGATATTTATTAGAGGAAATTTTAAGCAAAGGGGATGAAAAAGCTCGGTGTTGTTTTTTGATGTTTCGATTAATTTCTTGATCTCGTTGTCGGGAAGAATTTCTACTTGCATTATTTCCAAGATTTCTAAGATTTGGTTTTTAGTTAGCTTTCTTGTATCGATCTTTTTTAGTGACTCTTTAATTTCGTTTTCCGACATTGCGTTAATGTCAATTTCTAACAATTCTAAATTATTCATTTGATTATGCCTCCTGCATTGGATCTCTATAAGGATTGTGATTTTCTAAGAGTTTGCTTCTATTTCTTAGCTTTTCTTTGATATTTTTGGTGTTTATTTTCTTTTTTATTTCGGGGATCTCATCTGAATGAATAGCGTACAAGTAAATCGAAAGAAAATCAACCTTATTATTCTTATTTTCTTCAAGATTAGACATGGTTTTTAAACCTTTTAGTTTAGTATTTGATTTTTTTGGGTTATAAAAAAAAGTTATTAAGGTGTTATAATACTTTGGGGTGTGTTGGTTTATTGATTTCGTTGAAAGAATAGTAGATATTATGTTTAATCATGTCGTGTGAGGAAGAGTTATCATCACTTAGATTGAAAAAAAAAAAGAGTAAAAATATTAATTAAAATCTTGAGATATTTATAAAAATCCTTTTGTTTGGTCAATTAGGTTTGCTATAATTTTTTGCATAACACTATGGGGGTATAAACTTTCAAGGATTAATAATTCTTTATAGTATGATTCTTTGCGTTCTTCGTTGAATGTATGTACATTTTCTGTGGTTTTTATCCAACTTTTTATTTCGCCAAAGCATTTGTCGTGAAAATTAGGTAAAATTAAACGATACGAGAAGATGTCCAAAATAATCCGTTTAGAAAATAAATGTTTAATTAATTACAAAAAAGTTCCGCAGTAACATGAAATTTTGTTTAATGGCTTATAAAAATAAATTTTTTTATGAGTATATATAGTTTTCAAAAAAAGCAATAATGGATTTATATAATAGTTATATCGCTTTGTTCATTTTTTATTGTTTTCAATGTGAACTTACTTATACCATCTTTTTGTTTTTGCATATGGAAAAGAAATTGAAGGAATAATAAGTTAAATAATATTGAAAGGACTAGATTTTAAGGATTTATATTTATTCACGCTTCTTTTTACGTTGGAGATTGATTGGTATTTCCAAGTAAAGAGTTTTTAATTTCTTCGATCATTTTCCATGTCTTCGCGTAATAATAATCGTCTGGTGTTTCCAACCCTAATTTTTTACAACTACTAAGGGTTTGATTTAGGTAAGGAAGAGCTTCCGAATATTGATTTGATTTGTAACAGATTCTCCCTAATTCAAATTGAGCGATTATCTTTTTTGACAGTAGTTCTTGACCTTCGTATATTTGGAGTGCCTCTTTTAATTTGCTCGTTGCTTTAGAGAATTTCTTTTGCTTGTATAGTATTTTTCCTATTTCCGTTAAATCGTCAGCAATCCCTTCCATAATTCCAAATTGAGAGTGTAAATGAAGCAATTTTTCGTACGTTAACAACGCTCGTTCGTAATTCTTTTGTCTATTATAAAGTTCGCTAACCTTATACAAGAGGGTTAGTTTGCCCTCTTCCATTTTGCCTTTCGTAGATTCGATTTCGTCGTATATTTCAAGAGCTTCTAAGTAAATATTGACAGCAACGGAATACTTGCCTAAAAGAGTGTAAACGCGACCTATATCTTCCAGCACGCGCTTTTCTTTTTCCAAAAATCCAAATCTTTTACATATCGAGCGTAAGTTGTTGTAAGTGTCTAACGCTTCGGTTAAATTGCTTTGTTCGTAATGAATATCGCCAATTTTATTTAGAGCGAACATATTTTCGGGATAAATTCCTAAAACTTCTTTAAATATTTTAAGAGCGTTTTCGTATTGCTCTTGGTCGTAACAATCTCTCCCTTTCTTAATTAATTTACGAACCCTTTCTTCCATTTTACGCCCCTTTTCGTTCATTTTTTTCCTACCAACGAGTTTTTTACTTTTACAATTATAATTTTTTGAATTTAGTCACACATCACCACTTTTTAATATCTTTAAGCTCGTTATTATTTTCGCTAAGTTTGAAATGTTTGTTTATTGAAGAATTCGTTTTAACGCGTTAAATTCTTTCTTAGACAGTTTGGATATTTTTAGTAACTCGTTCTCTTTAATCGAAATTTGTTGGGATTGCAACGCAAAGTAAATGGCTAACGGTACTAATGTTTCGGGACTTCTATATCTTGTTGCGGGATTAGTTGTAGTCCAAAAACGATTGAACTTTTCTACAACCAAACTTTTCAACGATAGTGGCAAATTTAGACCATTTAAAATTCTGGAAATTTCAACGTTTGCTCTTTTTAGGACTAACCTTTTTTTCGTTTGAACGCATTTTTTCGAGCTTTCGCCATTTAACCTTTGATTAGCTCTACTAAGACGTTTTTCGGTTGCCATACTACTGCCCAATTTTTTTAAATCGCTTATCTTTTTTAATCACTTTGGTATTATTATGTGACCGAGTTACCTTTTTAAATGCAATCGTTTTACGCGAAATATTGTAAAACAATCGAGCGAAATTCAAACGAAGCGAAATTTTATTCCAACTTTCCGAAATATTCTAAAATTAGTAAGTTCTAAAGGAGTTGGCTTCAATTAGCTGAATAAACTTTTTGATTTTTATTAATAAAAATGTAACTTTGCCTTTTCAATTGTCGAGTGTTAAAAAAAACCTTCCTTAAAAAGCGTTAAAGAATTGGTAACGCGAAAACCTAAAGCGAATCAACTAAAAGTATTTAAATTCTTTTTCTAATAGGATGTCATTCCCACCAAATTTACAGTTTTGTCAAACCGAGCGTAAAATTACAATTTTAAAAAATACGTTCCGACAATTACTCCTCTTTAGATCTTCCCATTTTTGTTGGTTGTATATAAATAAAAAAATTAAAAATTTTTCTTTAAATAGTTGTGATCGAATTTTGTTTTGAGAAGGGATCTATTAATTCGATCCTCATCTGAATTTCGCCCCTGTTAGACTTTTTGAAGTTTAACTTTCTTTCAGATTCGGAGATATTTGAATTAAATCTTGATCTCCTTCTCTTACTTTTTTCGGAAAAGTGTAATTTTCATGATAACAAATTTAACCTTCTTTATATAAAATTAAATAATATTACTTTTTTGAGTGCAATCTCGACGCACCAACGAATATTATGGATTTAGAAAAAGATTTAACTTTAAGGATAAAGAGACTTAAAGTAAAATGAACTCGTCCTAAAAACCCAATAAAAACTTCAACTCTCCTTACATTCCTCGTCAAATATTTTCGTTCATTTTTGATTAGTTCTATCTTGCGTTCAACGTGAGTTCAACGTGAATTCACTTATAACGTCTTTTTGTTGATTCCACATAGACCTCACCTTCTCTAATTTTACAATTACACCATCTGAGTAACCGAGTTCCGTATTCGTCTAGGAAGTTCTCTCGAACAACGAAATTGATAATATCTGAATACATAATTCTTCTCGTTCCTTTAATTACATCGCTCAATTTGTCCACAATTTCTTTTAGTAATTTGATGTTTGTAAGAGTTTTAATTTTTTCAATTATGCCAATATTCTGACTCATTTTTATTACTTAACTTTCGATTAAAATTATTTTTACGTTTTTGAAACCATTATGAATTTCTATATTGACAATTTTAAAGCACTATCTTTTCTTAAAGCGATTTTAGTAAATCCTTAGAAAACGAATTTTCGTAAGAAAAATTACAACTTTTTATACTCTTGATTAAAAACATAGATAAAATTAAACGATACGAGAAGATGTTCAAAATAATCCGTTTAGAAAATAAAGAATTAGTTGAAAGCTCTAAAGAAATAAAAGAGGATACAAGTTCAGAGAATTCGATAGGAAATATCGTAAGTTCGTATTTTGTTAAAAAATTTTCTACGACAGATAAAGAAAAAGACTTTCAAGAGTTTATTCTTAATTCAAAATAGACAAGCGTTTGTTGATTTAATCAATCTTTTCTTTATTTGGTTCGCTAAATTTAAACATCAAGAAGTATTAAATAAAAATCTATATGAGTTAGATGATTTGGTTTAGTGCGGATTTTCACTTATCTCAGGCGAACATAATTAAATATTGCAACCGACCTTTTGATATTGTGGAAGAAATGAACGCAACAATTATTAATAATCTCATTTATACTTTAGAAAAAGGCGACACATTCTATTTTTTAGGTGATTTAACTTTTAATAATAAATTAATTCGTCCGTTCTTTAAACTTTTAAAAGAAATCGAAGTTCATTTTATTTTAGGAAATCACGATGGAAAATTAGTTCAGAAATACGCTAAAAAGTATTGTAAAGATGTCTCGTATTTTAAAAAAATAAAAATTGGTGAGGTATCTATTCTTTTATTTCATTATGCATTAAGAACTTGGGATAATGATTCTTGGCAATTATACGGTCACTCTCATGGAAAACTTGAATCATTTGAAAAACAGTACGATGTAGGAGTAGATAATAATTATTTTTTTCCTATCTCGTTTGATGAACTTCTTAAAATAATGACAGAATAAAAAACTTAAAAAAAATCAAGTTTTACCCTTTAACACTTAGATCCAATCTTATTTACGATTTAGTTGTTGGTCTTTTTATTCTTTTTATCTTTTTTACCCTTCTTTTTAAGCTCTATGTCAATTAAAAGGTCATAGCCTATTTTTAATTTATACCTTCTTACGTAATTCTTGTCTATGGTCGCAGTTCCAACGCTAGTTACTATAGCGGGTATAGGGGGTGTTTTAAATTCTTCAGGAGCCTCTTGATGGGGTTCCCTAAATATTCCAAAGGTATGTATTCGTATGGAATCGTTGTGCTCTAAATTTTTTTCTACTCTTATTGGGCGTGGAATTGTGAAATAAACCGATCCAGGTTTACCCTCTTCATTTTTTGGTCCTCTTAATGTGACCATAAACGGTTCTGCCATAAAAATTCTTTACTCGATTTATTTATGATTTATTTAATATAACTATAAGTTTTTTTATATAATTAAAAAATGTTCTTTTTCTTAAAGCAAGTAATTAAAAATATCATTTTTTAGTTATAAATTTTATAACAAATAAAAATTAAAAAAAAACCATTTTAATTACTATTTTTTTGAAAAGATTTGGAAATATGGTATTTATATGGCTAAATCTTGATTTAATTATAATTCTTCAATTAGATTAATTATTTCGGATATTTTTGATTTAATTTTTTGAATTTATATTTATTATTTTTTAATGGATTTATCGATCTTTTTTTAGATAAATTTAGAAAAACTGCAAAAGATTTAAATAAAATGGAATCTCATATTCATCTTGTTTAAAAATATATTGTTATTATTTTAGTCGGAAAAATTATTTTATCTGAAATTATTTTATACGGAAAGGCATTGATGTCAATAATGTGGAAAAAGGGTTATATAAGGG
>JAUWBH010000055.1 GCA_030605085.1 Promethearchaeota archaeon
CTTCTCGTAAGATTCTCGTGCCTTCTTTTTTCAAATTAATAGACGCATTTTTATCTCTATCGTGCGTAGTCCCGCAATTTAAACAAGTCCACGCTCTTTCTTGTAAGGTAAGGTTGTTGTTTTTCCAACCACAGCGTGAACAGAATTTGCTTGAGGCAAAAAATCTATCAACGAGAACAAAATGCGTTCCTTTCCATTCCATTTTGTATTTTAAATAGGTCGTGAATTGATACCACGAAAAATCTAACGAAACCGATTTTGAAAGCCCCGAATTGAACTTCTGCATCCCTTTAACGTTTAAATCCTCTAAAATGATGGCATCAAAGGTATCGGCTAACTTTCTGGTGAGCTTGTGCGTCCAATCTTTTTTCCGATTGCATATTTTCTCGTAGTGCCGTGCCAATTTCAATCGTGCTTTTTCTTGGTTCTTAGAACCTTTCTTCTTTCGCGAAAGTTCCTTGTGTAGTTTCTTGGTCTTTTTCTCTTCGGAACGGTAGAAGCGCGGGTTCTCCATTTTCACAATATTGTTCACCAAGAACTCGTTTGCCGACATATCGAAAGCGGTTATATCTCGTTCGCGTATTATTCGTTTCTCGTTCGCGTCATTTTGAGCTTCTAAAGTGAAAGACACGAAATACTTGTTCGATTTCGTCTTTTTGACGGTAGCGTGTTTGATCCTTTCGGAAAACACCCTCTCATCGTTATATTTTATCCATCCTAATTTCGGTAACTTTACTTTCTTTCGTTCAAAATCAATTTTGATATTTCCGTTCGTTTGTTTGGTCGTATAACTTTCCTTTCCCTTCCTTGACTTGAATTTCGGAAAGCCCACCTTACGACCATTTTTCAGCCCGTTAAAAAAGTTTTGATACGCCTCAAATAAGTGTTCCCTTGAGGATTGTAGCGCAATAGAGTCTGCTTCTTTTAGAAACGGAAACTCTGCTTTGTATTGCTTTTCGGTTTTATATTTATATTTCTTAAGAGCATCCTTATCGTCCTTTAACCGTTTGTAGACTTCTTTCCTCTCGTTTAACATCTGGTTATGGACGAAGCGACTACACCCGATTGTCTTGTGAAGTTGAATCCGTTGCGTCTTATTCGGATATATCCGAACGTTCATAGCTTGAATCATTTACTTGTAAAAAGAGGGAATTATGATTTAAATCGATTACGGGGCGGTGGTTTTTTGATTTTTTCTCCGAAAAAATAAGGCTCAATTCATCACTCCCATAAATGGGGTTGTTTTCTTGAGCTGTCAGGATAAAAATTTAAAAGCAAATCCGCCAATATCTGCTCCAAGCACTATACTTTTAGCGATATCTATTCCAGTTTTCAATTACCGTTAGTAACAGTAATATTGAAAATATTATTTTAGAAAAATCAATTAAAAATCTTACTAATTAATCCTTACCCTCCTGAGAAACATTATAATTATTGATGTAAAAATTGATATAGTTTTCCTAAAATTACTCTTTTACTCTTATTACTTTTCAAGCCATCTATATTATTTATGTTCATAAGCCACAGACATGAGCGTAATTCATTTTTTAATGTTTGAATTTCTTTGACAGTATTAGATATTGAACTGTTTTTATAATCTTTCCATGAGGTTAATAAAAATTTATAAGCAAATCCGCCAATATCGGCTCCTAGAACTATACTTTTAGCGATATCTATTCCAGTTTTCAATCCACCAGTAGCAATAATTAATTTATTAGTTGCTTTTCTTACTTTAATTATACTAACTGGTGTAGGAACACCCCAATCTCTAAAAACTTTAGCAGGATTCCGTACATAATTCTCATTGATTTCATTTTGGCGATAAAATTCAATAGCAGCAAAACTAGTTCCTCCAGCTCCGCCAATATCAAATCCATCAAAGCCTAATTTATCAAGATTTTCAGCTAATTTTTGATTAAATCCTGTCCCTACTTCTTTTGCTATTATAGGAATTTCTGTTCTCGCTCTAATTTTCTGGAAATTTTGCCGAAAATACTTATAAGAGATATTACCTTTATCTTGAACTAGTTCGTGCAATGCATTTAAGTGAATAGCCATTACATCAGCATTTATCATACTTATACATTCATTAAAATCTTCTTGGTTAAAATCAATCGAACCTATTTGACCTAAACCTATGTTTCCAATAATAGGAATAGTAGGAGCAACTTCGCGTACTATTTCAAACGAATCAACGGTGGAGGGATCTTCTAATCCAATGCGTTGACTTCCCACGCTCATAATGATATTCTCTTCTTCGGCAGCTTCGGCAAGAATTTTGTTAATCTCTTTAGAAACGGGATGTCCACCAGTAATTGCCGAAATACAAATGGGTGCTGAAATTTGCTTATTAAAGAAATTTATTGATAGATCAACATCTTCAAAATCCATCTCTGGAATGGGATAGTGAATCAATTTAATATCATCAAAATAATTTTCAGAATGTTGTACATCATATTCTAAGGGAATTTTAAGATGTTCTATTTTTCTATCTATAATTTCCTTAGATTGATTTGGTTCAGGCATTTTTCCTTCCTTATATTTATTATAACATAATGCAAAATTAATTATTAATTAATATATTTGTACAATTTATTTTTTGATTTTTCAATGACTTATGGATATAACCTTCTTTTAATCCATTTATTAATTGCACGGGAACATTATATTTGCAAATTTTTTTAATAGAATTAAGTTTACCTTCAATTCCACCAGTAACATCGATCTTTTTACCTAGGTCTGCTAATTCTATATTTTCTAATTCATTAGAATAGCATTTAGTAGCCAGTATGCTATTATTACTGCCATTTTTATCAATAATATACAATCCATCCGTTTCCATTGTAAAAATGACTTTTGAAATGTGATATTTCTTTAAATTTTCACATAACTCAAAAATAATCTGATCTCCTGAAATGATCGAAAATGAACCTTGCTTATCAAGAATGATGTCACCATATAAAATTGGCAAGATTTTAAGATCTAAAGCAGTTTCAATAATTTCAATAGAGTAAGTTGAGATTTCTTTAGAATCTTTGATAAAAATACTGGAAGCTTGAATTGATAATGCTGGATAATTTTTTTCTAAAAACAAATTTATTATATAAGAATTGAACTTATTCATTGATTGGTGAGTTTTAGCAAGTCCAAGAATTTGATTTGGAATAGATGTATCAAGTCCGTTAGAAATGCTATATTTTTTTGCGAGAGGATGACCAAATGAACCTCCATTATGAATTAAGATTAATTTCTCATTAGCATCAATAATTTGTTGAATTGCGGTTTTTACAACCTCTTCTCTAATAGAAAAAGGTTTAGTTTTATCAGTTAATAAACTTCCACCCAATTTTAACAGAAATATTTCATTACTTCTTTTCAATTTTAATTCTTACTCATCCAATCATTGTTCTCCAAACATCATATCCTTCTTTCTCGATAGACTTGGCAATCTTTTCCTGTGATTCTTTGTTTTCAGCTAAAGCAATAACCAAGCCACCCCTACCTGTTCCCGTCATTTTAGCACCTATTGCTCCATTTTTTAGCGCTATATTCACTAACTTATCGTTTATTTCTCCTGAAACCGTGATTTTTTGAAGCAGTTTGTGGTTTTGATTTATTAAATTACCCAAAGTTGTAACATTTCCTTCAAGCAAGGCTTTTTTTGCTTTATCTGATAAAATATTATATTCACTAAATATTTTCTCAAATTTTTCTTGATTAGCTTCTTTTAGGCGCCGAACATCAGCAACTACTTCTGTTGTTGAAGCTGTTATTCCTGAATTTGCGATTACTAATGGCATCTTTTTTGGTGATTGAAGGAGGGTCATTGTATTTTTTCCACCACTTAAATTTTTCACAAACCAAATCAATCCACCATAAGTAGAGGCCGTGTTATCAATACCCGAAGGCGTTCCATGGTAGGCTCTCTCTCCTTCATACGCAGCTTCATTTATCTTATCATCATCTAACTTTATATTAAAGCAATCATTAAGGGCACGAGCTAATGATGTACATTGAGCGGCAGAAGCACCAACTCCACTCGCAGCAATCAAATCTCCAGCAAAAGTTATTTCAAGTTTTTGACTCTCTATATCTATTTTTAAATGCTCGATTACATTTTTAATCGATTGCATTGTTTCATCGTATTTCGTTTTTTTATAACCAAGTGTTGCGGGTCTCTGGTCGTTGACGACCCAACCTTGTCCATCAACGACTTTAACATCTGCAGATGTGTAGGAGCCTAATGCTGATACGATTGCTGGAAATCCATACACAACAAAATGATTGCGTTTATTCCTGAATTGGGAATTAAATTTCGCCAAAAAGTATGGTCTTTCCATATCCTATTCCAGTTCCCATTTTCTTTACCTCATTTTGTCTCAATAGTTCCTTCTGAACCATTAACAATAATTTTTTGGCCAGATTTAATATTTTTAATATCAATTTTATCCACACAAGGAATTTCACTAATAATGCAACCTACCGCGATGATTGTATCGATTTGTTCGTTTACGATTGCTGCAGGAGCCATATTATTTTTTTTCATTCTATACATTGTATACGACCCTACAGTCGAACCTTTACCAGTAGGAAAGACTAAGACTTTTCCTGTTATGGATTGACCTTCGAGTTCATGTCCAACTTCGACAACTTTACCAGTATCAGGGTCAACGCCACCATAAAATGAAATTGCGTCATTGGTTACAATCGCTTCTGCCTCAACGGTTCCTTTATAGATTTTTCTTCCTTTTATCTTCATTTTATTGCCTCCTCAATACATTTTTCGATTGATCCAATTTTAACTTTAAAGTTATTCTTAGCACGTCCATAATAACACGCTTTTGCTGAATCTACCATGATTCCCTTAAAGCGCCCTTTAATTGGAGCTACAACACAACAAGTATCCGCTGCAAACTTTGCTCCAGCATCTTCAATAATTTTAGAAAAACCAGCTTCATCTGCAATTTTTTTTGTAGGTCGGGCAGTAGTTATCCAAAATTCTTTTTTTACTTGCTTTCCTTTTATTAATTTTGCTATTTCCTCGATTTCGTGAATTGAAGCGTGTGGACACCCAATACTAACAAAATCTATTTCAAGATCATCGTCAATAAGTTCAGCACGAGTTTTATCTAAATCGTCCTGATTAATTTCATATACAACATCACTTGGTTTGGGGTATTTATTATATTCTGGAGTTATTTCTTCCATGTGGAATAGTGCTGTTCCACCGTAAGTAGCTACGGAAGCACAAAAAGATTTGAGTTCCTCAACAGTAGCTGATGGGATTCCCGTAATATAAGGTATTTTTTTCCCTAATTTAATTAATTTATCACCAATTATTTTTCCCAATACACCAAATTCGTCAGTACCTTTAATTGGAGCATTTATCTTAACTAAGACTTGTCCATGACGATTTTCATCCAAATGATAACCGTATTTAGGCGTTTTTCCAGTTAAAGCCGCTGCTAATGCGCTTGGTCCCCCCTCACGATTCGTTCGAGCTCCAATAACAGAGTTAGAATAACAAACCGCACTACTTTCAGCCCAAGCAATATGTTGTCCATAATGAGGCGCGTTTCCAATTAAATATGGTGTACAAGAACATGTCGTAATTATTCCCATTTTAGCAAAGGCATCTATAGCGCGATTCTGATTTTTAGCAAATTCTTCATCTATTCCTAATGCTTGCCAATTTTCGCGATCCATTCCTGCTGGATTTAAAGTCGTTAAAACTCTAACTTTCCCATCTTCGGCCATTTCGCTTAAAAATTCCAATCCCGCTTCGCCAAGATTGGCGTAAGAAACTCCTGCTATTTGTACACTATAAACTTTGACCATGTATTCAGCTTCAAATATTTCACCTAAAGTGGTTAATATTTCCATAGATTTTTGAGTAGATCTTCCTTGCTTGCCATCCAACATGTCTTTTTCTTCTGATGTTAATTTCAATCTCATCGACTCCTATATCTTAAAAATATTTATTAATGTCTATTTTAGGAAAATCTGCTTTATTAAAACTCTTACCTTTAGCAAAAAGTGGTTTTGTTAAATCAAATCCAATTTTAGTTGTCATTTTGGTTCCTGACTCTGCGCTAGGATCTAAACTACTTCCCGGTTCTTTATCTTTAATAACCATTCTAATATCGCCTTGAAAGCGAGTTGCCATTGCCCATTCCACAGATAATGGGTCATAAATATTAATATCTTTATCTACAATAAAAACATGTTTACAACTACTATGACCAGAAAAAGCACTATTTATCGCTTTTTTACCATCTTCTTCTGACTTTTTATCAATCTGTACAATTGCGTGTAACCATGAGCATCCCCCAGGATTTATATTTACATCTAAGCATTTAACTCCTGCGCCATTCACTTTATTGAAAATAGTTGGTTCTCGTGGCATTCCCATCAATATTTTGTGCTCAAGCGCACCAGGTAATAAGGCTTGCCAAATCGCATCCTTTCTATGAGTGATTTTTTTAACTTCAAAAACAGGTTCTTCTCTTACAATATCATATGTTTCTGTCAAATCGACAAAAGGACCCTCAGCATGTTTTTCTTCCATATAGACCCGTCCTTCTAAAACAAATTCAGCTTCTGCAGGAATTAAAAGATCAACCGAACTTGCTTTAACAACTTTAATTGGCTCTAATGCATTTGCAATATATAATTCATCAACGCCTATATCCACAGAAGTAGCTCCGGCAATTAGAATGTTAGGGGTATTTCCTATACAAAAAGCGACATCTAGTTCACTATTTTTTTCTAAAAATTTATGAAAATGACGACCTCTAACTATTCGAGTAGCAAACTTTTCTTTGGAAAACTGCATAGCTCGATGAAAATCCATATTTTGTCCATAATCAGGATCTCTAGTAATAACGACAGCAGAACTAATGTAGTTTCCACCGTCCTTTTCGCAATGGAGTAAAATTGGTAATTTGTCTAAATCTACATTCGTTTCTATTACTTCTTGACAAGGAGCGTTTGATATAACATCTGGTTCTGAGCGTTCTGATATTGCTTTAGAAAGCATTGGTATGAGATCTGCGGGAGATACACCAAAATAAGTAGCAATTACATTTTTAGTACAGAATAAGTTGCCAACCAACCGGAATTTAGATTCTTTAATATTATTAAACATTATAGGGATTGGTTCTATCTCTTTTAAAATACCAGAGATCTCTAATCTCTTCGAAACTTCAACATCCACTTTACGAATTAATTTTTTTTCTTCAATTTTTTTTAAATATTCTCTAAAGCCCATAAATATCAACTCAAAAATTTATTTAAAATAATGTAGTTATCATTAAGATAAATTTTTTTAGAGTATTTTATGAAACACCTTTTAAAAAACTAAAGGTTTTCACCATTGAGTATTTTTTGTAAAACTTCTTTTGCATAATCTACTCGAATTTTTTTATCTAAAATCAATTTTTTAGATACTCTTTCTATTAAATCTTCTGGAACTCCAGCTAATTTAGCAATATTTCGCGAATGTAACGCCATATGACCTTTTTGTATTCCTTCAGAAGCCAATGCTCTTAAAGCAGCAACATTTTGAGCCAAACCAACGGCTGCTGCCACTTGAGATAACTCTTCTGCACTTTTCACATTTAAAATTTTTAATGCTAATTGCGCCATTGGATGTATTTTAGTCATTCCCCCGATTATTCCAAGTGCTAATGGAATTTCTATTTCTCCAACTAAATTTCCTTCGGAATCAACATCAAATTTCGTTAAAGGAGAATATTTTCCGCTTAAAGACGCATACGCGTGAGCTCCAGCTTCAATAGCGCGAGTGTCGTTTCCAGTTGCTAATGTTAATGCGATAATACCATTCATTATGCCTTTATTGTGTGTAGTAGCTCTATAAGGATCAGCAAGGGCAAACTCATACGCATTTAAGATGCCTTCAATCAATGCTTCTCCTCCTAATAACTCTTTATCAAATGTTGCTTTGCTTCTAGCTATTCGATGCGTTGCTAAATTCGAGACAATTCTAAGATAGACTTTCCCACCACATATTTCTTCCAGATACGGGCTAATTGCTTCTGCCATAGTGTTTACTACATTAGCACCCATTGCATCTAAGACATTAACTAACAAGTGGAGTATTAGCATTTTTCCTTTTCTTGTTTCCAGAACTCTAATTTCAAAGTCGAATGCTCCACCACCTAATTCGTTCAAGAAAGGATCTTGTTGGTTTGCTAATCTTATTATTTCTTCTCTGTGCTCAATTAAAGTATTTTTAGCAACTTTAATATTTTCTAGGTGAGTAATCTGAATTTGAGAAAACATTACTGATTTAACTTTTTCAGAATGAAATCCCCCGTGTTTTCGAGCAAACCTCGCTGCATTTGATGCAGCAGCAACAACAGAAGGTTCTTCTATAACCATTGGAATTAAATAATCTTTACTATTTATTTTAAAATTACAAGCTACACCCATTGGCAATTGATAACTACCTATAACATTCTCAATTAAAGTATCAATTTGGTTATTTGAAAAATAGCCCAAATTTTGAAGAATTTTGCATTCTTCATCATTAAGATTGAAAAGACTACATATAATTTGCTGTCGCTGTTCTATAGATAATTTATAAAATCCAGAAATATTTGAATTGATTTCTTTCATTATTTTTATCAACTTTTTAAAAACCTAATTGACATATCCCGTCGTAATTATTCTAATCCAAATCTAATAAATATTGTGAACGGGGATATACATTGGACTCCAATTTAATAACCCAATTGTTTCGTTGATCTTGTTATCCTCAATCCCCACTCGCCGAATCTCGTATTCCAAAGAGTTTCCTTTCTTGGAATTAGAAGCAACTCTTACAAATCCATTTCTTAAGTAACTGAGATCATTTTTATCAAATTTTATTGGTTTAGAATTTAAAATGGCAAAAAGAGGGAACACACATTTATGATATCCAGAATGCCCTTTAGGACAATAATTTAATCCTTCTATGTTTGGAATAATACATCCTTCATCACATAAATACAGAGTAAAACCTCTTTGATTATTTTGTTCGTGTTCTACAATGCGCCCTAAAAGGACCTGAGTCTTAAAATTTCCGGTCTTAATTAATTCGTATTCGCGAACACTTCTCCGTTCTTTCATTTTGATATAATCATTTATTTTCGGACCTTTTTCTACGATACTTTTATAGTTAGGTCTTACTTTTAATAATCCCGAAATACACGTCGCACCTGAACCGTATGAACCAAAATAAATTGTATTCTTAATACGACCATAATTTTCAAGAATGTAAATAATTTGCGCCCAAACCGAAGCGTTATACATATTTCCAAAATGTGAGGGCACCATCAATTGCGGAAGTACCTTGTTTTTAACATTTGAAATAAACCAATGTGAAATATCTTCTAACGGTTTTGATGTATAACCTTTTTCTCTTAATTTTAAATAAAGATATTCTGGAAGTACAGAAACATCATGTAAAAAATTATCAAGTTTCCTTAGAAGCGATATTTTTATTTCACGCCGCTTCAATTTTGGAAGATTATTGATGTGATTTGCCCATCTTTTAAGGATTATTTGTTGCATACATTTTATTGGTAATTTAGAATAAGGCGCATGAAAGACATAATAATCAGCATGAAAATCTCCTATACTATCAACAAGATCGTCAAAAGCTCTTAACTGGAAGTTTAAATAAGTATCAACAGAATATTTACCATTAGGTACTTGAGCATTTATTTCATTAATGGGTCTAAAAAAATCATTAACATTGCCCGAAACCTTTCCAAATTTTTTACTAAATACTGCTACTCGTGGATTCTTTGAAATAACAAATGCCACCGCCCCCGATCCTTGAGTAGGCTCGCCTGGACTGCCTAATTCATAAGATGAAATGTCTGCATTTATAATAAGAGCTTTTTTTATAATCTCTTTTTCTATCAAACCAATGGCATTCAAAATCGCTAATGTGCCCGAAGCGCACGCATTATATACATCTTGCGTAATTGAATTTGGTGAAATGCAAAGTAATTCGGCAAAAATGTTAGAAACTGATTTTACGGCATAGGTCACCGTCTCTGTTCCGACAAAAATTGCGTCAATCTCTTTAGGACTGATATTACCTTTAGTTAACGCATGATAAGCTGCTTTCAACCCAATTGAGATAATATCTTCGTCAAGCTCTGGGATTCTTATTTCTTTTGAGAATAATCCTTGACTATATTTCTTGGGGTCGACTTTCCTTTTAACGGCTAGCTCTTCCAAATTTATGTAATATCTTGGAGCGTGAAATCCTACAGAATCAATCCCTATGTTCGAAAATAAGTAATCGTTGGATATCATTAGCGTCTCTTTTCTTATTTTATAATTTTTAATTTAATCTTAATCTATATTATCCCTCTTGAAATTTTATCTTTCCCTTTTTTCAGGTTAAATGCAAAATTTATAAAATCCATAAAACCAAGATAGTTTATTTAACGGGATAAATATGTATTTATTTAAAAAAAAAAATGATTTTGCTATCGATAACATCAGGATTAAATATAAATGTTTCAACCAATCTAATATTGTTAATAGTTCAAATTCTTAAAAATCGTATATTTTCAAATTAAAATTGTGAATAAGGTCATTTATTTATAATCTTAAATTTAATTATTTGGTGATCTTTGATTAAAAAGAAGGAAATAATCATTATATATAGTGTTTCGCTAATAACAATTTTAATTATATCGTTTTCTCTATTCTTTTTGACAAATAAAATAAGAAATGTCGATGCTGATTTGGAATTCGACGAAGACAACGCTTACGATTATATTAAAGACCAATTAGATATTGGAGATCGAATACCTGGAACAGAAGAGAGTAGCGAAACTGTTTATTACTTCATTACGAAATTCATTGAGATCGACCAAAACATTAACTATATTATACATGAATTTGAGGTAGATTCCACTGATTGTCAAAATGTTTTATTCAAATTAAACGAAAAAAAAGATAATATTATAATATTAGGAGCTCATTATGATTCCAGAGCAAAAGCGACTAAAGATAGTGAAAATCCAAAAAAGTCTGTTCCAGGGGCTAATGATGGAGCCAGTGGATGCGCAGTATTAATTGAATTAGCTAGAGCTTTATACGATCAAAAAGATGAGCTAAATTGTCAGATATGGTTTGTATTTTTTGATGCTGAAGATCAAGGTAAAGAAGAAGGAGGTTATGGTATGGAAGGATGGGATTGGTGTGAAGGTTCTAAGGAATTCGTCAAAGACATAAAGGATTTTTATGATCCTGATGATGAAAAATTTGATTGTATGATTTTATTAGACATGGTGGGTGGTGTCAATCTACAATTCATCAAAGAACAGTATTCAACTTCTTCCTTAGTAGATGAATTATTTGAGATTGGTAGACAACTCGGATATGTTAATGAATTTCCAATTTTTCCGTATACATCTTCAGTTTATGACGATCACATAGCATTTATAGAGAAAGGCATTCCCTCAGCAGATTTAATTATAAAATTTTGGGATAATCCAGATTGGCCTTATCATCATACCACTAAAGATGATTTAGAACACATTTCAAAAAAAAGTCTTAAAGTAACTGGAAAAACCATTGAGCAATTTATTTATAATAATTATTTAGACAAATTCAGAGGTGTCTATGAAGGGAATAAACCCTGGAACAACGATATGTATGTATCTAATACTGAAATAATAATTTTTTTAGGAATTTTTTTAGTAATAAGCAGTAGTATAGTTATTTTCATTTATCTATATCATAAAAGAAAACTCTTATTTTCAAATTAAAACCAACCTAATTGAATATCTTGAATTGAAATGCAATAAGATCACAAAATTATCAGATACAATGAGTTCACTTAGTTATCTCAAATGTCTTAATTTAAAAAACAATTTAATTTACGATATTAAAGGACTAAGAAATCTATACGGTTTAAAAGAATTGTACCTTGATAATAATAAAGTTTCTGAAGTTATATGGTTGGATAATCTGAAAAACTTAAAAATATTATCTCTAACCAATAATAATGTATCTAAATTAGACAATCTCAATAATTTACCGAAATTAAAAGTATTGAGAACCTAAAAAGAAACTTTTAAAACCATTAAATATTAAATTTATTTAATTAATATCTTGAATAATATTTTAAGTATTGAATATTATTCTTGAATAATGTTTTAAGTATTTTTAAGGGATAATAAGTGGAAACCTCAGATAACAGCTCAATTAAGAATAATATTGCTGATGGTTCTACCGATAGAGAAGATAGATTCAGAGAATTGAGAGAAGAGTATAAGGATAGGTTTCCGCGACACATTGGCTTGATCCCTGATGGAAATCGGCGCTGGGCAAGAGAGAATAATGTCCATATGAATATGGGTCATTATCGGGGATACGAAGTTGTAAAGAAGGTTTTGATCGCGTGTTTTAACGCTGGAATTAAGTATTTAAGTTTATACGCTTTATCTCTTGAGAATGCTATAAACCGTTCAAAAAAGGAATTGGAATATATTTACAAAATAATAAAGTTAGCAGTAGACACCATAAAGAACGAGCCTATTGTTACAGAAAAGAAAATAAAGTTCAATGTAATTGGTAGATTGGACTTATTACCACTGGATGTTCGAGAGAAAATTGGTGAGTTAATTGAATATACCAAGGATTTCGATGGCGCCTTCGTAAATGTTTTGATAATGTATGACGGACAAAGTGAGATTGTAGATGCGGTAAAAAAAATAATAAAGGACAAGGTTGATCCTGATAAGATTGACCGTCAATTAATTAAAAAATATTTATATACGAAAAACTTTCCAGAACTCGATTTTCTCATTCGCACTGGAATGGCAGATGGTTCTCGTATTTCAGGATTCCTTCTATGGGACGCTTCTTACGCTGAATTTAAATTTAGAAATGATTTTTGGCCAGATTATAGTGAAGATTTGCTAATTGAAGATTTAAACGATTATATAAATAGAAATAGACGCAAAGGAAAATAGTTCATCTTTCTTTTTTTAAAAAAATTCTCACGATGACTTTTCAATTCCTTTTAAATGATGCATATTTTTTAAAAAAAAAATTATTTACTAGTTAGATTATTATATGATTAAGACAAGAATTTTATAGCTTTGGCACTTTAGCGTTTTTTAATTCGTCCGAAATTATTGTATGAGAGATTCCTTGGGAATGAAGCATAGTTCGACCGCTTTTGATCATCCGTGTGGCTAATCGAAATACTGAGTTAAGTATCCAATTGAACTTCGAAAGTGGATTGAGATATTGTTTTACTTTATTTTTAAACCAATCTCCGTCCAAATAATAAGCGGCATAGGCTTCTGCCACTAATCGGTAAATTTCTACATTAGTTAATTGTTCCGTCCGCATCATGGGATGAAATAGGTCGTAATATTTGTAATTATTGGTTGTAATCATACCTTTTGCCTTCATCTCATCGTAAAAATCAGTACCAGGGAAAGCAATAATAGGTGTAAATTGAACAATTGTCATATGTAATGATTTTGCAAATTGAATTGTCTGATGAACCATCTCCTTAGTTTCACCGGGATATCCAATTATCACACCTCCAAAAATCGAGATTCCTTCGTCTTGCAGCATATTTACCACTTTCTTTGTCATTTGAGGTGTGGTGTTTTTTTTATTCATAGCATCAAGACTTTGCTGATGGACTGTTTCAACTCCAAGAAATATTTGCCTAAAGCCTGCTTTTGCTAAAAGCTTTACTAACCACGGATTGCGATAAATAGTATCAACGCGTGATTGACAACTAAAATGCAATTTATTAGGAAGTCCTGATCGAATGATTGTATTTAAGACTTTTTTAGTGCGTTTAATGTTAACTGTAAAATTATCTTCACAGAAAAATATGAAATCATTCCGCCAATCGACATCGTAAATTTCGCGCATAATTCTTTTTAAACTTTTGGAACGATATGAGATGTTTTGTGTAGGATCTTTCCACATTTTAATAATGCAACAGAATTTACACGAATGGGGGCACCCACGTGAGGTTTCGATTTGATCCACCCTCGCCCCCAAATAATTATAGGTTTTACTTCGTAGGAGATCGCGCCGAGGCATACCAAAATTATCCAGATTACGTTCTAATTGACGATCAAAATTATGAACAATTTGTCCATCTTTATTCTTATAAGAAACTCCGCAAATATCTTTTAAAGAGACATGATTCTTGTTTCCATTTATATAATCAACAATCTCCCGAAATGTGTGCTCTCCTTCACCCCGTATAGTATAATCTACGGCAAAATGTTTTGCCACATATTCTGGAGCTAAAGTTGGATGATAACCACCCATAATAGTAGTACATCCTTGCTCCTTTGCCAAATGGGCAACTTCAAACGCGTGATCAATTTGAGGAGTCATACTTGTAATTGCAACTATGTCATAACGGTTTAATTCTCGTCGAAAACGTTCTTCGTGAAATTTATCAACTTTAAAATCAAATAATTTAGCATCATGTTCGGGAACCATGCCAGCGATTGATATAAGACTTAAGGGTGGTCCTTTAATAACTGCGTCCATTCCAGCTTCGAGTCTGGCGGGATTGATATATAAAATTTTCATTGATTAAAATATTAAAGGTTTATTTAATGATATATATTACTATTATAATTTTTACCAGTTTCTGAAATAATAAATTTCAAATAACAAATCTTCCTTTTAGGAGTAATAATATGTCGGAAAAAAAAAATGAAATTGAAAAATACGATTTTGAAGCAGAATTAGACTATAAAATCGAAAATGTCGTTGGGACGGTTGTTGTGGAAATTACAGAAAAAATAGATCTTACCAAAATTGCCCGCAAACACCCAGATGTGGAATATAATCCTGAAAGGTTTCCGGGTCTCGTGATGAGAATCAAAGAACCTAAAGCAACATTTCTTATCTTCTCTATCGGAAAAATGGTTGTCACAGGACTTCGAAGAGCAGAAGAGGCAGCTCCCGGAATAGAAAAAGTGATAAAAAAAATTAAAAAAGCAGGAATTCAAGTATCTAATCCAAAAATCACGATTCAGAATATTGTCGCAAGTGGAGATTTGCACATACATATAGATCTAAATATGGTTGCGGTTGTAATGGAAAACGTCATGTACGAGCCAGAAGTGTTCCCAGGGCTGATTTACAACATGAAAGATCCAAGATCAGTATTTCTAATATTTTCTACAGGGAGAATAGTTTGTACAGGAGCTAAAAACAAGGAAATCGTAAAAGAAGCGGTTTTAAAATTAAATCGCGTAGTAAGAGAGCTAGGTATTGCTAAAAAAGATACGAATAAATCCGAGTATCAAGACATTACATTCATATAAATGTTTTCAATTCTACTCCTTTTAATAAAGATGTAATGGAAAGTATTGATTATTACTTTTAAATTTCTCTTGAATTTTTAACGATAGATTTAAAACTAATTTCTATTTTAAACAGAATACGGTTGAATGGAAAAAATTTATTCCACTATTCATCTTAATTTTAACAATTGGATATTTAGCATTAGCATCTTATGTTATTATAAGTTCTGGGACTAAAGACTTTGCACCAATATTACCAGGGAATAATATATCTGACATAAAAATTTTATTTATAGTGATACCACTGATAATGTGTTTGCTGGTAATCTTCATTAGATTTATCGCCATTATTAATTTTAAAATTTCAACGATTTTTCTTAGAGATTACGAATATTTTTATGTTAACCTTGGAGATCGGCCATTTACAGCAAGAAACTTGATTGCAAGAGCTTTACTTCCCGTATTTATGACTTAAATGTTTTCTCAATTAATTATTGATGGATTTCCTTCAATAATGGGTCCTATGGGCAGGGATAGGATTATTGCTATCATAATACTTTCCTTAATTTTGTCTCCAATAGTAACTTTATTAATGCTTCCGATATAGGTATTTAAAGATAGCGGCGTCGTAAAAGTTCTCAAAAAGCCGAAAAAAAGAGATAAATCTCGTAATCTGTGTTTTTTCTTACTCACCTTTCTTTCGTTTTAGAATTAAGGATATAATGAGCGTCTTCTCTATTTTAAATAAGGGAGTGAACCCGTTTTTTGGATTTTTATAAGATTTTATAAATATTTATAAAATTTTAACGATCTGTTGAAACAATATTTTTTTTTAATTCCTAAAAATAATATATAATAACCGCTTTTGAAATATTTACTTAGAAAGAATCCTCAGTCTTAAATAATGTCATCCTCGGACCCTAATAAAACAATTTCTTTGAATATGACAAAGTTTCCACAGAATCTTCTAATCCCTTCAATCGATAATGTTATATCATTTCAAGCAATAAATCATATGAATGCGGAAACTTACTATAGGTTTGTTTTTGAAGGAGAAAATTTAAATATCACTATTCCTGAAGAATTAAAAAAAGATATGATTTTATTTGGGGCAAGCGACACTAAAAATTTTGAAATAAAATTGGTACCGATCGTTGATGGTTTCGGTAAATTATCTATTAACATCGATTGGATGAAAATTATAGAATATACCGTAAAAGTAAAAAAAGTTAGAGATACTGTATCAACAAGTAAAATTAACGAAATTTTAACAAAAAATAATCTTGCTCTTACTGTATCCAAATTTGTTGATACATTTGATGTTGACAATTTCTTTATTTCTATAACACCAGACGAGCTCAACCAAATGGAAAGAGAATTAGAAAGAAAAAAAAAAGAGTATAAAGCTTATCAACAACTTAAATTAGCTAAAATAGCTCAAAAGAGTCCTACCATTCAAGCAATTCCAGAACCTGAATTGACGCTTGAAGAGATTGAAAGCAAGATAAAATATTTTTCGGAAGAAATCAATAATATGATAAAGCCACTCGCAAAGGGATATCTCTATAATAGAAATCCTCAAAAAGCGTTAAAATTAGCAACGGATTTATCAGATGAAACAGAGAAATACAATTTCTATTATAATTTAATTAGAGCATATGGATTAATTGATATAGACGGAGCAGTCCAAATTATAAAGAGCTTAACTGATAAAACTAAAAAACTTTTTTTAATCAAAAATTTAGCTTTAAATTGCGTAAAAAAAGATCTTGAAAAAGCAACAGAAGTCGCACTTTTAATTGAAGATCCCTCCATAAGAGAAAATTTGATGATTGACATAATCTTCCAAATTATTAGTATAAATCCAAGAGCAGCCATCAAATTTAGCAGTTTAATTGATAATGAATTGTTAAGAATTAAAATTTTATTTAATATAATTAAAGAATTGCACGAAAAAAATATAAAATCAGAAATTATTGAAGCCATAAGGCATATTATTTACATTTTTGAAAAGTCACCTAATTTGGATTTAACTGAGAATAATTTTACTAATCCAGCCTATACTTTTTTTAGAGACGCTTTATGTTTATTAGCTGAATTAGAATCTCCTCAAACTGTAGATTCTCTGATAGTTACAACTAATTTAGAAATGCCAAAAAATAAAGCGACTGAAGATTTATATAATTTACTCTATGTAATGGTTGACGAGATTAGAACGAGAGTAGACCCTAACCCAATTTTTGCGCAATATTATGTGTTTAATACGTATGCTTCGGATATTAATAAGGATGTGAAGAATTTCTCGCTTATTGGAGGTAATGTTAGTAATAATATCCTCACAAAAGATTTTAACTTCAATATTTTATTCGTTTCACTGTTTAGTTATAATTTTAGTATTTTTCCTATTATCGATCGCGTTTATACAGACTTAAAATTCAATTTAAATAAACATTTTGCGTATTATATTTATCCTTCTAAGGAGAATCATAATCAAATCGAATTAAAAACAATATTCAATACCATAAAGCAATTCTTTTTAAATTTTTTAAACGCTCCAAGTCAATTGATTATCTTTAATTTAGATTTTATTCCCTATTTAGGTAAACCTACGATTATTTTTGCTTCAGAACCAGAATTATACGAGGAGTTAAGCTCTAAAATAAATAACGCACTTGGAAACGCTGTCAATTTAGTATTTGACGATTCCTTATTTAAAGGAGGTACCAGTTTAGAAAATTTAAAACAAATCTTTCCACCCAATTGCAAATTCGTGAATTTACTATTATCTTACGAATTTTTTAAAGAGTATGATGTTTTTAAAGCTTTTATTCAATCCTTAATTTAATTAATTTTTATCTAAATCAATAAGTATAATAAAATTAATTTTAATAAATACTTAAAAAAAAATATTAAAGATTAAGTTAAAAATAAGAGAATTTACTCATGGGAAAAGAGAAAAAGAAGGAAAAAAAAGAGAAAAAAGGAAAAAAAAAGAAAAAGGAAAAAAAGAAAGCTAAAAGTAAGAGCGAAACAAAAAAAAAGAAATCTCAAGCTGTCGTCTCAAAATTACCCCCGGGAGTTTCACTTGGAAATCCTATAGACCGTTCTGCTGATAAACTTTTTTTAGGAACGGATTATTACGAAATCTATAATTGGCAATACGATAGAGCATGGGCAGAAATGCTGGCTGATGAAGAACTTTGGAGACCATTACCTTTCACCCATGGTATTGAGATGGAATTGATTATAGCAGATGATAATGGTGCCTACCCTCCTGGAGAAGAAATGGTATTTCGAATGAAAGAAATTGTGAAAGAAGCCATTAAAATCATGAACGATATTTTATACGAGGGAAGATCTGATTTTTTACCTGTTCCTAATTATATAAGACAGAAAGTATTAGCTAGACCATATGGAAAAGATGATGTTGAAAAAGGATATGTAATGGATATAAGATATAAGTTGCCTAACGATGCCGCAGTCGATATAGATTCTTTTGGACGAGATGGTAACGTAACCGCAATTACTTATATCTTAGAATTGGTTACACCTTATGGGGCTAAATCCCCAAAGGGGCTAAACCTCCTTGCGAATACGTGGAGGAACTTGCATATTGGGCTTCAACATTATTTTTACTGGCTAAACAGACATTGCCATCAGATTTACATATCATAGCTTCAGCAGTTAACCCCGTTACTAAGGAATATCAAAGAGGTCTGACCCAAAGATATATGATTTCCGTATAATCGGCTACGCAGACCACAATCATCTCGGCTCGTTCCGTTCTGAGTTAGAAAAAATACAAGCATATTGTATGATTAGAAATTTTATTCCGCATTTAATCGCTCTCTCAGTCAATTCACCTATAATGAACAATAAACCGACAGATGTTGTTAAAGTAATAAATAAAAGAATAACCGCTCCAAATTGCGTGCGTTCTTTAAGATTAAAACATAATACTTCAATGCTAAGTAATAACGACCCAAAACATTTTATTCCGTACTTAACTTCTACAGATGAAAATTCTAAAAATTATTTCCTACAAGTCGTCAGAAAAGCAAGCTTGGAAGACGGCAGATTTCAGGACATATTCCCTTTTACTGATTGGAATACTATCGAGATTCGTATATCAGATGCTCAGATTTCAATCTGTCGAAGAATCGGTATTGGACTTTTAATTCAAGCGATGTGTTATAAAGCGAGAAAACTTCTTGAGCGAGGCACTTGGGTTCCAGATGCGGGTAGTGAGACTATTGCCTATAATAGAAAGGGCGCAATAGAAAGAGGTTTAATTTCTTTATTTAGGCCACAAAATCTATCGCGGGAATTTCTCGCCAAATACGATCCAGATTTTGCTGAACAATATTTAGGACCTGAAGACCAACCGATAAGATATATGACTCAAGCGGTTCAAAGAATGTTTTTTTACTTAAAGGATGAGTTAAAAGAGCTCGGCTTTTTTTATTCGCCATTTTTAAAGCCCCTATTACAATCGGTATTTGGCAACGTTTCTTATGCAGAACCTCCAATCACTGAAGCGGAATATCAATTAAGTTTATTTCAATATAAAATGGAGCAGGGAGAGGATCCTAATATCTTGTATGATTTAATTTACTTTACAATTCAATATTGTCAAGATCCTTTAAAAAATCCTCTAACGGGAGTATTGACGCTTCCTAAAGAAATGAGAGAATAAAAAATAAATTCAAAAAAAAAATCAGAAATATATATGCTAACAGCAACGATAGAACAAGCCGGAAAATCCGATTTATTTAACATGGCTAAAAAAAAAAAAAAACAGATTGAAAATATATTCGTAATTGACTGTCATTCTCATTTAGGGCACGATATCGACGACGCAAGTATGATGAATCCTTTAGCACCAGGCTCTGGGACATTTGATTTTTGGGGAAATGTTGAGGGTAAAGTTAAAGCAGAGTTGGAAAATTCCAACGAATTATCTTTTACAACTAATCTTAACGGAAAACCTACCAAAATATCGTGGTCTTTTAACCCATATCCATTCACAGATAAATTATATAGCGCTCTTGAGAAATTAGATCAAAAACATTCTGATTTAAAAGAAAAATCTAAGTTTTATTCGTTCATTGACCAAGGCGTTTGTTTTCCCTTTCAAGATAAATTTCGCGATAAATATCCTGAAGCATTATATCGTGCGAGTAACATTAATGTTTCTCGCTTCACTACACGCTTTCCATTCTCTATGAAATTAATAGGATATTGCCGTTGTGACCCCTCGGAGGGAGATAAAGCAGTAAACGAAGTAAAATACGCATGCGAAGCGTTAGGGTTGAGAGGTCTGAAATTACATCCTCGAAGCGAAGGATGGATTGATAGTATTCATTCTGATAAAGCAATAAAGGTTCTCATTGAAGCTGCGAAACATTCTATGCCAATAATATTCGATACTCGAGGAAAAGGAAGCATAATGGAAATAGGAGATTTAATTAGATCAACTAGAAACATATTAAAATCAAGCCATCCAAATTTAATACCTCATTTTAAGGTTATAATTGCTCATTTCGCTCAAGGTAATGTTGGAGATTACGACGTTTACAATACAATAGTTCAACCAAACACATATGGCGATTTATCTATGTTGCATGGAGAAGGAGCCGGTAATTTTTTCGAAGATTTTCGAAAATGGTTTATTTCAACCAATAGACAACTCGTAGATAATCGCAAATGGAGCGAATACTTACTTTTTGGCTCAGATTATCCGTATTTTGGAGATGTCCACGCTACGAAACTATTGATTTATATCATAAATAAACAATTTTTCGATACTGGAGGAACTATTGACGATACTAGAAACATTCTCGGCTTGAACCAAATTAGGATTCTACCTGAATATAATCTTCCTCAGGTTAAAGTGGATGCAATCCCTTTGCCAAGCATCATAGTTTCTAATCCATTGTTTGAACAAAATAAAACGAGTACTCACGAGATGGCTATTGAAAATTTAGCAAAAGCAATCATTAACAATAAAATTGATATTAAGAAATTTTGTTTACAATTTAAAGATTCATGGGATAAGTTTACAGATGAGATTTTCTTAACCTTTATAAAAAATAGTACAAAAGAAGAAATTAATTTATTTCTAACAGACCTCGTGAAAAATCAAATTACGCTTCTCGCTCCACTTCAACCTAATATGGAATGGAAGAAATTTGGATATAAATACTTTAACCCAGAAGATAGGAGCTTTTTTGCTTCGTTTTTTAAGCGATCTTATTTGGCTATGGATTCTATGAAAGCAACAGAATTACTCACACAGATCTTCAATTAGTTTACTTTATTCAATTAAAAGTATTTACGATTAATTTTAATTAAAAAAACTTTAGATTTTCCTAATTTTCAAATGACATTTTTACTCATATTAAAATTTTATAAATACGAATTTATATAATCTTTACAGATTTCAAAATTTTTATTAATAAAAATGCCAAATTCTTATCAAATTTTTAAAGATGGATTGAAGAGATATCCATTCATAATAATAATCGGAAAATACGACCAAATTTTGGGTCCAAGAGCATTATTATCCTCATTTCCCGTAGAGAACGAGGAATTCTTTCATAACCTGTTGAAAGATGCTCTAAACACTAAAAATAAGTTCGTTATTTTGGACTTTAATAAATTTTATGCTCAAATTTGTAAAGTTACAATTGACGATCCCAATGCTAGAGGGGAGAAACAATTATACGCGATAATTTTGCTTAGACACGCTCAATATCCTTTGATTCCAACAATTCACTTTCAACGAATTGAAATGAATTTTCATAAAATAGGCAAATATAAAATTTTAATGGAAGATGAGATTTCTATTAAAGATTTTTTTAGTAAGATTAAAGAAATTTATATTAAGAAAGAAGAGATATTACCTATCGAATCCCTTAATCTCCAAATTAGAAGTGGTATTAATACAATTCAAGGGTTTTGTGAGTTAATATTAGAAGAGAAAAAGAAAAGTGGAATTCTTTCCGAACAATTAGTTATAAATTATGTAGAAATGATGTTGGACTCTTGTAAGGAGATAATGGATGCTCTTGAAAATACTTTTTAATATAATTTAAATAAATTAAAAAGTCAAAAAAAAAAAATCTTATTTTAATTTTTAAAATATTCAAGAATTAGAGATTACGGATTTATGACAAAGAATATATTTATTATCGAAGATAATGAAAGAAACATGAGGCTTTTTAAAGCGGTTTTAAAGATAATCCCTGATGTTGAAATTTATTCAGAAACCAATGGAGTTGCTGGATTGGAATTGATAAAATCTAATAATCCAGATATAATAATCTTAGATATTCAACTTCCTGATAAAGGTGGAATAGAAATATGTTCTGAGCTTCGAAAAATTGAGAAATTTAAAGAAACTCCAATTATAGCAGTTACTTCATTTGCTATGAAAGGAGATGAAGAGCGAATAATGTCAGCAGGATTTACAGAATATATCCCAAAACCTATCAAAGTTGCTGAATTTAGAGAATTAGTCAAAAAACTTTTATCTTAAAAATAGATGCAAAAAAGATAAAACAATTAAATGTGATTATTATTATAATATATTTTACCTAATTATGATTGTATAATTTTACGATATGTAGAGTGTTGTGTGATTCGAAGTTGAAAGGAATAATGATTCTAGGGTTTAACGAGAACTACGAGGCGTACATCAAGACCCAATATCCAAAAAATATAGCTGAAAGTTTAAATGTTAAACCATCTGATTTAATGAATGTATACACGCTACATAGGATGAAGAAAAACGAGCCAAATTTCTTTCAAATGGAAATAAAGGAATTCACTATAGCGAGCTTTTTTACTGGTTTTTCGTATAAGCGATACGTTGGGCAACCAGACTTAGCCATTACTGTATTTTTATCTGAAGATGAAATTAATCAAGATATACTTCCAAAAGACTTTGAGGGGATGGTAAGAAGACTTGCTCATGAAATTTTGCCTCTAAGAGCTACTGAAAACGATGACCATACTATAGATGAGCTACTAAAAGATTATTTTATAAAGTTACAAAATGGAGAATTAGAACCATACTGGGAAGAACAATCTGAAGAAGAGGTTGAAGGTGAAAAACTGACGATCGATACTATAGAAATTGATGCCTTTACGGGACAAGTAAGCAGTGAGGTAGAATTTAGCGAGGATGACGAATCCGAATTGAAGGCAGAAATTGTCGTTCAACCAAAAGATAACTTTTCTAAAGATAATTTAAAGATAATTGAAAAACAAGAATTAGAAAAGGAAATCAAGGATTTAAAAACAGCTTTAAGCGAAAAAATTGAAAAAATAAGAGAACTAACGAAAAAAATCGTAGATCAACAATCCGATAAATCAGAACGAGAAGAATGGAAAACCAAATACGAAGAACTTACTAAGGAAAACGATCTATTAAAGGAAAATGTAAGCAAGTTAACTGAAATGGTTGCACAACAAAACGAGGAAATGGAAAAGCAAGCGCGCGATATAAGTAAACTAAAAAAAGATTTAGCCGAAAAAGAAATGGTATAATCAAAGGTACTTAATGAAGAAATTGAAAGATTAATGAAAGATAACGATCGACATTTAGATTCCATCGTAAATTTAAAACTCAAGCTTAGAGAATTAAGGAATAAAATATCGTCTGAAGTGGATGTCCAAGAAAATCTAAAAGAAGTTACAATTGACTTAAAAAAAGAGATAAAAGTTTTAAGACGAGAACGCGATCATTACAAAGAAATTATTAAAAAAAAGAATCTCATTTGAAATATTTTTAGAATTTTGTCGCTCTTATCCATTTTTTCATAGGAAAAACAGAATTAAAAAAAGCAAAGAATTTATGAATACATAATTTTTTATAAAGAAATCATTTCTATATCATTATAGTCTAATAAGATCAAATTTATTATCTCATATATAAAAACATTAAAATTATTAAAATAGGTGTATAAACCATTAGTTTGGATACAAAAAGCTTCGATAGCATTTTATCCAAGATAATTAAATCTGAAAGTGGTATTAAGAAAGTTATTTTGGTTGATAGAACGGGATTAACTATCGCAAGCGTTTCAAAATTTTCCTATTTCCCAGCCGATGTCGATGGTATTGGTGCGATCGCAAGCGCGGTATTTTGTGCCTCGGAAATTTAATCTCGCTTAGAGATTAACCGAAAGAGCAGGGCAAAAACCTCGAGCTTGGCGGTTTAGATATTGTTACAAGCGAATTTTCGGGAGGTAAGATATTTGCTGCGAGTTGCGGCCCTAAGGGTGTGCTCTGCCTTATTTCCGACCCTGATATTAATATTGGGTTGATTCGCCTCATATTAAAGAGATCGGGAGAAAACCTTCGAGAAATTCTCGATGAATTCTTGTCTGAAATTCCAGAAACCTTAGATTCTGGATTGGATTTAAGCGATCTCGACGAGTTAACTCCAGATTAATAAATAACAAATTTTTTACTCTCTACTTTTAAGGAATATATTTATTCTAATGATTAATTTACTTAATTTTGCTTAATTAAAGCTGATCCTACTAATTTAAATAGGATGCAAAAATAAGTTGAAATATGAACTTAGGATTAGAGAAGAAAGTTGCCTTGGTTTTAGCATCGAGTAAAGGTTTGGGATTCGCGTGTGCGAAGACATTTTACGAAGAAGGTGCGAATGTTGTAATTTGTAGTCGTTCAGAAGAAAACTTAAAAAATGCGAAAGAACAAATTGAATCAACCACATCGATTAGAAAAGAAAATAAAGTTTATCCAATTGTTGCCAATTTACTGTACGAAGATCAGATAAAAAATCTAGTTGAAAATACATTAAAAGAATTTGGGCGAATAGACATTTTAGTACATAACGCAGGAGGACCTCCGTCAGGTCCAATAAGCAAAATAACAAAGGAAGATTGGTCAAACTCAATTGATTTAAACTTATTATCGTTCATTAGAATCTCAGAATTAATTGTACCTATTATGCAAAAACAAAAATCTGGAAAAATAATTGCAATTACATCTGTATCGGTAAAACAACCTTTAGAAAATCTAGTTTTATCAAATACTACTCGCCTTGGGATTGTAGGTTACGCTAAAACCCTCGCTAACGAATACGCAAAGGATAACATATTAGTTAATGTTGTGTGTCCTGGACCAAATCTCACAGATCGAATGAAAGAACTAATAAATAAGATGGCAAAAGATACTGGAAAATCTGAGAGGGAAATCGAAAAAGCGTGGACTGAACAAATACCCTTAGGGCGCTTAGGAAAACCAGAAGAGCTTGCAAATTTAGTTGTTTTTTTAGCTTCTGAAAAAGCAAGTTATATTACAGGCACGGTCGTGCAAGTAGATGGAGGATTTGTAAAAGGGCCTTTTTAAGGTTAATTCATTTTTTTTTCGTTAATTTTTAGATAATTTTTATGGCAACATTAGCAAACAACTGGATGGGATTAATATTCATATATATATTGATTATTTTAATTTTCCAACGTATAAAAATTAGAAAAGTTCTGGTTCTGTAATTCCAAGATATTTTTCTACTACATTTAAAATTTCCTCTTTTGCTCCTATATATCCAAAAAGTTGATGCGTTGCTTTCCCATGAGATGTATTATCAATCGTTTTAAATAGATTTAATTGTAATTCTATCTCACCATATCTCAATTGGGGTTTGTTTGGAGAATCTGAATTATACGATTGGATGACCCCAATTTCAGAATCTGGATGGTCTCTTGCGACATCAAAACATTGATCTTGGCTTTTTGGTACATCATCTGATAGTTTAACTAAAAATCCGTAATCCTCCGTGTCAGGTATGTTTAAAACATATCCTATTTTTGCAGGTCTGTTAAAATTAATATCATCGGGACGAATAGCTAACTTATATATATCGTCTACATCAATCTTATAGGCCACATAATTCTCTCCAGTTTTCAAGCGATCTTTTGGAATTACTCGAAAGTAGGAGATGATGACGGGTTCTCTTTTTGTAGGTATTAACACAGTACCGGGATTTTCAACACCGCCACTAATTATGTTTGCTAAACTCCATCCGTTTATTTTTAAATTGGGTGTGTAAAACACGCAATCGTCTACAAATTCGATTCCACAATAATTCACTCCTGTTGAAAAAGGCTCTTTAATAAGAGTGAATTGTCGAGTTATTTCTCCGATATACTTCTCTTTTGTTGATTGATTCAATACCGAAAATCCACTTGATAATGTACACATCTTATTAGAACTCGCTAAAATTTCGTAATTTGCTGGATCGAGATTTTTATCACAGAACCATCCCTCCCATGTTTCAGGATTCTTGTAAAAAAAATCCCTTTCGGGGCTAATCCAATACCTATCTCCTCCAATTGAACGATCTCTTGCTTCTATGGTTTGCTTAATGTTTGGATTTATCCATAACAAACTATAGCAATCTTTTTTAGGGAAAATACCTAATGGTCGGCCACCATATTCAGATATGATGATGGAACTATCGTTGCTAAAACTTAAATCAACTAAATTTGTGCTTTCCTTCACCGATGAAATTAGAGCATCTTTAGTATAATAATTCATAAGATAAGATAATGAGTGCTCTAATAAATTAATTGATTTTTCTAATTATAATTTTCTATTAAAACCTTTAATAGTTCTTCTATTAGGGGACTTTTTAATTTAGATGAAAAATTTATTTATATAGTCAAAAAAATCAATAACATTTATACCAAATAATATCAAATAATTTTATTTTTGTAATTATTTCGAAAATACTACTGTAAATCAGAAAGTCTTTACACTGTAGACGCTTAAATACTTTAACTCAATATTAACATATTGAGGAGTTCCCTCAATAGTAGAAAAGTTTTCTCGTATCGAGAATGGGAGAGCATAGCTGAGAGCCCGTCCAGAGCAGTTCTGGATGACGACCTTTCGGAGTAGAAAAGCATTCCCAAATTCCGTAGAGGTTGATGGGATAGAGGCGTTCGGACTAATGCCACAAATAATTCAACAAAACATCGTTGATAACATTATTTGAAATAATTTGAATACCATTTTATTCATTTTAATAGTCTAGCATCTAATTCTATTCTTTCTTTATCATGTAATTTCTTTATTGTTAAGGATAAAGTTTCATCAAATGCTTCACCTTCAACAGCGCACTTAAATGCTAAATCTTCTGAGTGAAACAATTCTTTAAAGTACCCAAACCAATAATTACTATAGCGTTTATTCTGATAATGTTTAAAAATCAGATAATATTGATCTGCACTCTCTTTTTTCACATCAATGAGGTAAAAGTAATTTGCAACAATCCACACTTTTTTTATAGCAGAAATTATTTCATCTAACGACAAACTTTTAATGGGTTTTCTTGTATACCATAAAATCACATCAAGGGCAATATTACGTTTGAGTGGCTTATATAAACTATCTTTGGGAGTTTCTGCTGCAGCAATCAGCTGCAAAAATGTGGTTTTTCCGATGAGCATCATCTTCATTTCTTCTCGAGCGCGAATCCACAAATCTAGGTCGTCAGATCTTTCAGGATTTTTCTGCGCGTCGAATACTTTGATTGCCTCTTCGATAACTTTTGTAATATTACCATATTCGTTAGTATACTTTTGAATTAATCCTTGAATTTCGGGAGATATTGATTTATAAGTTTTATATACTTCGATTGCTTTTTCAATGACACCAGAAATAGTTGAACTTTCTTCTCTTTTTATCTCATCTATTATGTCTTTAGTAGATGTTTTAATTTCAGCAAACATTTTACTTTTTTGTTCTTCTTCGTTTGCTTGGTTGTTTTCTTTTAATTCCTTCTCTGAATCCACTTCCTTCTCTGGAGATCCTTTTTTTTCTGACATATATTTTGCTTCAATCTTTTTCTTGTATGTGAACATATGTAATTCCAATATTACAATATAATTAGATTCAATATTTTTATGTTTTCTGATATAATAATATGAACTTACATTTAAAAATATATATCCATATAGATTCTGGGATCGAAATATTTAAATATATGGTTTCATATCTTTAATATGAAATTATATGGATTTGAATAAAAAATATAAAAATATATTTAATTAAAAATCAACTAATTGGAGGCTGGAAATGAGATCCTATGATTATTATTATTGGTTAAGCATGATCTGTTGCGGCATAATAATGACAATTATTTCATTTTTTTACGCGGAAGCTTTCTATAATGTGTTTTTTAACATTTGCTTAGGGATGTTTATTGGTGGAATAATATTTTCGGCAATATCGTTCTTTTTAGCCCAAATGGAGTCAAGTCTTTCAGGTGAGGGTGAAATTGATATCGATACAGATGTAGATGCCGAACTGGATGCAGATGTTGATGCCGAACTGGATGTAGATGCTGAAGCTGATACCGATACTGAAATCGACGAAGATATATCAGATATTACTCCTGCACCTATAATGTTATTACTTTCTGCATCGTTTTTAATCTATGGTATTTCAGGAATTATTTTCTATTATCTTTTGTCAACTCCTATAAAATTTATTATTTTCTTTGCAACTCCGACCCTCGTATATATAAGTTGGAAAGCCATCAACAATTCATGGAAAAAGATTGCCAAGTCGCGGTATTATACTATTTCATCAACCGAAAATTTGATAGGAAGGAAGGGCGAAGTCCTATTGGGTGTGGATCATAGGGGAGGGATTATTAAGATCCCTTCCCAAACACCTATGAGATTTGAAAGATTACACGTAAAATCTTTAATTCCTGAACTTCGATTTGAAAGAGGAGAGAATGTATATATTTGCGACGTTAAAAATGGCTTCTTATTAGTTGACGATAAAAAAAATTTAATTAAAAAAAGGAGGTATTGAAAAGATGACTGCTAATGAAGAGATTTTGGAAGAACAGAAACACAGTGAAATGACCAAACACGAAACTTTGTATATTTTTGGTAAGAAATATGATACAAGTAAAGTACATCGTAAGTTCAGACGCAAACCTCGAATAATTGGTGCCATTATAACCAATCTTTTCATTATAATTGGAGTAATCATCATCATCTTAATACTTTTCACCTAGTGAGGACCTAGATTTGAAGCACCCATTATCTAAATTATATTTTTTTTACTTAAAGGATATCCCTAGTATTATCGGTTCATATTTTCAGGACTTTGACAATATTAGGGTTATCCTTCATAAGGATAAAAAGAAAATTAGAAAAAAAAATTAAAAACCTAAGAAAAGGAGGTATTTAGAAAAAAAATGTTAATTCAAGAGGTTGAAATCCAAGGTTGGACCATAGGTGGCGTTATAACAGCGATTATCATAGTGTTTTTATTTATAATTTTCTTAGCGGCACGCTATAGAAAATTCAAAACGAACCAATTTGTAATTCACTTAAGAAACGGTAAGGTCAAACACGCAGGGCTCGGAGGAAGTCTATTTTTGCTACCCTTAATAGACGAATATATTGTCATTCCAACTACGAGTATTCAAACAATTCTGGAAGCTCACGACCAAGTAGTCTCAAAAGAATATCAAAACATAGAAGTAGTTGGTATGCTCATATGGAAAGTCATTGATCCTGAAAAAGCCTTTAGTGCTGTTTCTTGGAACCATCGCGACGAAAATTTCGTTGAAAAGATTTTGAAAGGTGCTGCAGAGGCTATTATAAGGACAACTTGCGCTAATATGCCACTAGAATTGATAATCCGAGAACGACGAGAAATTATCGAACATGTAAGCAAAGATTTGCACGAACTAACCGCGGACTGGGGAATAGTAATAGAGACCTTTGAAATCTTAGAAGTTATCATTGTAGAACAAGAACTGAAGAAGAATATGGAAGCAATGAAAAAGGCTGAAGAATTAAAAAAAGCTCGAATTGCTCAAGCAAATGCAGAGCGAGAATCAAGATTAAGAGAGTTGGAAGTCAGGAATGAAATTGGTGTGGAAGAACAGCGCGTTGAAAAAGAGGTTGCTATGAGAGTTAAAGATAAAGAGATTGCTATTGCAGAAAAAGAGCGAGAAAGGAAGACAATCGAAGCAGATGGTGATAGACAGAAAAAGGTAATTGAAGCAGATGCAGACGCGCAACAAATCAAAAAGAAATTAATTGCCCAAGCCGAAGGTGAGGCTGAAAATATCAAGCAACAAGTAGAAGCATTAACAAACGCTGATGAGAGATTCTTAGCCGTTCAATTAACAAATATTTTGCCTGCGATATTCAAGAACTTAAGCCCTGATAAAATGTTTATAATGGGAGATGGCAACGAGACTTTTAGCTCACTTTCAAAAGCAATTATGCCGTTCTTACAAATACTGCCTGAATATTCTGATAAAATAAAAGAACTTTTTGGAAACGGCGGATTAAAAGAGGTTCTAGCAGAAATTAAGAAATAATAATTGTTTTTTTTAAGAATTCAATTTTTTTTTTTTTTTCATTAGATTTTCTTAAAATAGTTTATACTACTAGACTATCAAAATGAATAAAACGATATTCAAATTATATCTAATAATGAAAAATTACTAAAAAAATAAATTTTATACATTAAAAATTAAAATAAAACAACTTCTTTTTTAGTGGAAAAAATTATGATTCAATTGATATTTCTAGTTTTGTTTTTCATTGATGGTGTAGCTAATCTTGTTAGCGTTGTAAGAGAATCTAAAAGATTAGAACACATAACAAAACCGTTATTGATGCCTTTGCTAGCTCTATATTACATTTTTGGTTCAATTAATAAGAATTTTGATTGGTTAATTGTCGTAGCACTTTTATGTGGATGTGCGGGAGATGTTTTTTTGATGCTTGAAAACGAAGATAAATGGTTCATGTTTGGAATGGTTTCCTTTTTATTGGGTCATATCTTCTATATAATATCTTTTCTATTATCAATAAGCAATGCAGATTTTCCGTTATGGGGCATAGTGCTGTTCGCTCCAGTTATCGTGATTTTATTATTTATTTATCCCAAATATAAAAATAATTTAGGAGATATGAAAATTCCCGTTCAAATATACATGGGAGCGATACTCTTAATGCACATTTTTGCCGTTTTACGATTAACAGAGTTCAATTTCTTTAGTCTTTGTTTCATATTTGTGTGGATAGGATCCATTCTATTCGTATTATCAGATTCGTTGATCGCCGTCAACACATTTAACGAAGAGATAAAAATCTCTTATATAAGAGTATACATTATGTTAACCTATATATTAGGCCAATTTCTTATTGTCCAAGGAGTACTATTAATCGGTTTGTTAAAATAATCTATCTTATTTTTTTTTTTCTTGATACATTTTATTCAAAATTCTCTCATGATTACGTCTTGAGAATCTCAGAGAATACCATCCTTGATTAATAGATTCTTTTTTAAAGACGATAAAAAACCTATATTTAAATTATTTTAATTTTTCAATATTTTTGGATTAAATGTTAAGTTTTTTGTAGGATTGAAAAAATAAAAATCTTTTCTAAGATTCGATATCACGAGCATATAACACCCTCATATTATCATGATAACACAACTTCTTAAATATGAACTTTAAGACAGTTGTTAACACATC
>JAUWBH010000002.1 GCA_030605085.1 Promethearchaeota archaeon
TTGAATTAAAAAGATTTCTTGAGCATAGTCCTGCCTTCAATATTGATAGATACGTTTTTTTTCTTAGTAATTGTTGGCTCTTGAGTAGAGCATTTTTATCCGGCGAAATAAAAAAAGAAAGGGACGAGGAATTTCTTGACACCATACGTGGAACTCTTTCTAAACCGAAAAAATTGGAAACTATAAAACTTAGACTTGTAGGTATCGAAAAAATATTTTTAGAAGGGGCAATTTTTGGTGTGATTCTTTATTTCATATCTCCCGGTGTGAAATTGAACTCCAAAATATACAAATGGAGTATAATGCAAACGCCTAAAGGGATTATAAACCCTGAGGTGCTGTTATCACTTGAAATTCCAAATAATAAATTTACAATTATGAATTTAATTTATCGAAGCTTTTACGCAGAAGATATCTCGTATTCGAAAAAGGAAGGTCTTATTCAATTAATTAAAGATGAATCTCTTATAAAAGATCCAGTTGAAGAACCATTTCCTATTGATATTCTCGAGTTTTATCATTTTACAGCTAAAAAATTGTACAAACAGATATCTAAGCACGAATTCACTCCTTTTGACATTCCTACGTATTTTTTAAATTATCTTTTAGTGAAAGATGTCCTAATAATAAATTCTTATCGTAAAGAAGAAGACGATGATAAAGGTAAGAACGCATCCATTATATTTAGGATAACTCACAATCAAGATTATTCTTTGGTTATAAATTTGCAAGATAAAACCGTTAATCAAGCGTTAATAGACAATCTTCAGGAATTAAAAAAAAAAGAAAAGATTATTAAGGCTTTATTTGGTAAATTATATTTACATCGTGGTAAATTGTCAATCTTTCCACTCTCTATTTATATCAATGGGAGGGAAGAATTTTTAAGCCTTTCTGAAGATTCTATTGATTATCGGCAAGTTTTAAAATCATTATACGATAAGGATTTACCTTCATAATTAAATAATAAAATTTTTAAAATAATTCAAAAAAGTTGAGAAAAATGGCAAAGAAAAAAGGAAAACCTGCTGCCAAAAGAGCTCCGGCTAAGACGGCAGCCAAAAAACCTCCCGCTAAGAAAGCACCTGCTTCTAAGGTAGCCAAAAAACCTCCCGCTAAGAAAGCAGCTGCTACTAAACCAGTCAAAAAAACAACAAAAATATTATCATTAGGCAAAGATGCTAAAACAGATGTAAATACGAAAATCAGACCACCTGTAGAGCAATTACACAAAGAGGAACTTTTAGCTTTGATTCAAAATGATACTTACCCAAAACCACCTAACTGGCTGTTATCGCCTAAAATGGTGGAGCTATTTATTACTGGTTCCGAAGAAGAATTTAAAGTAAAATTGAATGGAAAGGAGAAAAAGATAAAGATCTCCACTAAATTCTATGGCGATCGGAACCTAATTCAAAAATCGATAGTAACTTTAGCGAGCGAAAGGGGCCTCATGTTGATAGGAGAGCCTGGGACTGCTAAATCTTGGCTATCTGAACATTTATCTGCCGCGATTTCAGGGATTTCGACTTATTTAATTCAAGGCACAGCAGGCACTACAGAAGACCAGATACGATACACTTGGAATTACGCATTATTAGTTTCTGAAGGCCCAAGTCCTAAATCTCTCGTACCCTCGCCTACATTAAACGCTATGGAACAAGGAAAAATCTTGCGATTTGAAGAATTAACTCGTTGCTCCCAAGAAATTCAAGATAGTATGATTTCGATTCTCTCTGAAAAAGTGGTTCCGATACCAGAATTGGGTTCTGAATATTTAATTTATGCTATTCCTGGATTCAATGTTATTGGTACTGCCAACGATAGAGATCGTGGAGTCAACGAAATGAGTGCTGCCTTGAAACGTCGATTTAATTTTATTTACATTCCTGTTATACAAGATAAGAATTTAGAAAAGGAAATCGTCGTTAAGAGAACCAACGATTTACTTTCGAATGTTGGTTTTAAAATTCAAATTCCTGAAGATATTTTGGACTTATTAATTACCGTATTTCAAGAAATGAGGTCCGGAAAAAGCGCTATGGGAGGGCGATTTCAACAGATATCCGGAGTAATGTCAACATCAGAAGAAATCTCGTTACTCTTCGACAGTGCTATTTACGCAAAATTCTTTGGTAAAGATACCGTTGAACCTAAACATATCGCAATGAACATCATTGATACGGTAGTAAAAGATGACAAGGAAAATTTGCCAAAACTTAGAGAATATTTCAATCTTGTCGCAAATAGGAGGGCAAGGAGTTCAAAAATTTGGAGCGATTTTTATAAATCATATAAAGAATTTAGTACAAATTAGGTGGTTCTATTGGGAAGCGACAATAATATCAACTCTAAAAACCTTAAAAATATTTTATTTGAAGTGTTAAAACAAGTTGATATTGACCCAACTCGCGTAGAAACACAAGTAAAGGATGTTTTATCGTCTGAAATTAAATATATACCGATTAGACATAATTCTCCAGGTTCAGCAATTCTCGTAAAAAGAAGTATTGAAAAATACCGACCTAAACTGATATTGATAGAAGGACCTGCTTTAGCAGATAATTTGATTCCGTACATGATAGAAGACGATACCAAACCTCCATTTGCGATATTATCAATTTTCGCCGATGAGAAGAATGTTTTTGAAATGAATGGAATTTTAAGTCCTGATGATTCGATTCCTGCAAAATTTCAAGTTCATTACCCTTTTATCGCATACTCCCCTGAACTAGTTGCGTTAGTCGAGGCCAAAAGAAAACTCATACCAGTAAATTTCATAGACCTGCCCTTAACAGGTCTAATTCCTTATATGATACGCGAAGAGGAAAATTTTACTCATATTCTTAAGCAAGAAGAGGATCAAATGAATTCTAGTAAATTTTACAATAAACTATCTCAGATTTTCCAGTACGATAATTTTAATGAAACATGGGATAGTTTATTCGAAATTGGAACAAATCGAGCAGAAATTGAGGATTTAAGAGAGTGTTTATTAGTATTTTGTGCGTGCGTGCGCGAAACTATTCCAGAAAAAATGTTAGAAATTACGGGAACTTTCAGTAGAGAGCAGTACATGAAATACAAAATAATAAACTTAATGAATAAATATGGTGTGGACGAAAAAAAGGTTTTTGTTATTACAGGTGGGCTCCATTCGGTCTTTCTCCATAAAAAAAAGAAAAAGAACGTTAAATTCACCGCAAATGGTTTATATAATTCCTTAGTTCCATATTCTTATTACCGAATCAGCGATCAATCTGGTTATGGTTCAGGCAATCAAGGTCCGCGCTATTATAATTATATTTGGGATAAATTCCAAGAAGGAATTAAGTATAGTTTTGTCTCAACTGCTTTAGAATTAATAATTGATATATTTAGGGATGCGAGAATCAGAGGACATGTCATTTCTATATCCGACTCTATAAATTCTTTCCAAAGTGCAAAGATGTTGGCAATGATGCGTCGACGTGCAGAACCCAGCTTAAAAGATGTTGTAGATTCTATTTACATGTCTACAGTAAAAGGCAATCCGGATATCGAAGGCGCTTATTTAAATTCCTTGCTGAAAAAAAGAATTGTTGGATTTAAAGTAGGAAAAATAACAAAAAAAATCGGAAAGCTTCCGCTCCAGGAAGATTTTTACCTTAGGTTCGAGATTTTTGACATTCAACTAAAAGAAACAGATCAGAGCTTTACTTTAAATCTCCGTGATGATCGCGACCAAAAAATCTCTTATTTATTTTTTAGAATTAAGTATTTAGGAATTGAAATCTTGGAAAAAAGAAGAGGGCCAGATCTGCTTAAAGGTGTTACTGGGATTTTTAAAGAAGTATGGGTCTTAATATGGAATCCAAGAGTCGATACTAAATTGATTGAATTGAATATTTATGGTTCTACCATTGAGGATGCTAGTAAAGGTAAATTAATAGAAGAGATTCAACGTCAGATCAAGGATTTCGAGAAGGTTTCGTATTTGTTATACCAAACGCTAGTTATGGGATTGCCAAATTTGTTACCACATGTATATGATGTTTGCAACGAATCCCTCGAGAAAGACGACTTATTTACTACATTGTCTCGTGGATTTAATAATTTGATTATGATATATCGCTTTCTTTCAATGTTAGGAAACCAAGAAAACAATCTGAGTATCGTGGAAAAACTCGTAAAAAGAAATTATTACGCTTCGTGCTTTTCGCTCCCAAACCTTGCTAATCCGCCAGACGACCTTAACGAAGCGTTTGTATTAGCAACGAGAGATATGGCAACGACATTAATTGCAATATCTGAAATTGAACTCGATCGGAACGTATTTGAAGATAGTTTAAAAATTTGCATTGAAAAGTCTGTCAACGATTTCATAAAGGGTTGTTGCGTTGGATTACTTTATTTAATAAATTCAATTACTATCGAAGAATTAAAGCAAGAAATTACCGAATATATTAATAGTGAAGATTCAATAAAGATGAAAGTTGGTGAATTCATAAGAGGGATTATATTTGAATGTCAAACTAAAATTTTATTCAATACAGATATCATAAAGTTGTTAACGGAATTAGTCGAGAATTTAGACTGGAATATATTTACAGCCATTGTACCATCGCTTCGAAAAACATTTGCAACTCTTAAACCAAGAGAGTACGATGTTTTTGTTGAAAAAATTGCTGAAGTCTATGGATTAAAGGTTTCAACCATAAAGGAATTAAAAAGCGAAATTGACGACCAATATTTAATATTCTTCATGGAGATAAATAAAAAGGTTCGGAAGATTTTTGAAAAGTGGTTTGGAGAGGTGTAATAATATAAACCAGGTACAAAAAGAAAAAAATAAGCCAGTAAATAAGGAAAAATTAAATGAGCAAGGAAAAGTTGGATTATCAAGATGGAGATTAATACTTGGTCAGAAAGCTGAGAACCATGGCATTAGCTTTGGTGGAGGGATGGGGGCTCCTACATCTCATGGTTCTCAAAGTTCAGGTAAAAAGTCTAATGGGGCTGGAAAAGCGCAGACCGCAAGTGGTAATAAAAAAGGAACGAAAAAAGCTCAATCTAAAAAAGCTTCTATCAAAAAAGCGCCCGCTACAAAAAAGCTTACTGAAAAAAAAGGTACTAGCAGAGCGGGTGAGGGAACTATGGATGCCGGCGGAAAATCTGCCAACACTATGAAAAAAATGGACGATACTTTGACTTTTGTATATAATACTTCTCAAAAACAACGTAGTGCCGGATTAGGTCCAAGCAATCTTACAATACCTAGGTGGATAGAAAATGTCAACGAGTTTTTTCCTAATAAGGTTAAAGAAATACTGGAAAATGATTTAGTTAAAAAATCAAATATTGCAGATTTAATTAACCATCCAGAGCTATTTGAAAAGGTTGAACCAAGTATAGAAATGGTTAAGACGATCATTGCCTTAAAACATATGCTTCCCGAAAAAGTGAAAGAGGTTGCGAGAAAAATAGTTAAAAAAGTTGTAGATCGCCTAAAAAACCAATTGAAATCCGAAGTAGAGAAGCACATTGTTGGTGCTATTAAGCGAGATATACATTCTCCAATTAAGATCTTTAGAAATATTGATTGGAAGCAAAGCATCCAACGAAATTTAAAACACTACGATCCAAACTTAAAAAAGTTAATTATGGCTGAGCCACGGTTTTTCAGCAATGAAAAGAAACGTAAGGCGTGGCAAATTATAGTTTTGATAGACGAAAGTGGTTCGATGACGGACTCAGTTATCTATTCTGTGGTAATGGGATCAATATTTTCAAGTATCCCTGCGCTTAATACTAATCTTATTATATTTGATACTCAAGTAGTAGATTTATCAAGCAAAGTGGACGACCCTGTCGATATTTTGATGTCTGTTCAATTAGGTGGAGGGACAGATATAACAAAAGCGGTTCGATATGGGAGAGAATTGATTAAAAAACCTAAAAAAACAATTATGGTTATAATTAGTGATTTTTACGAAGGAAGACCAGAAAGCGATTTAATCCGTGAATTGCGGAACGTTTTAGAAGGGGGTACTAAAATCCTTGGGATTGCTGCTTTATGTTCCAATGCTCAACCATTTTACAACAAACATTTTGCTAAGCAGTTATCACATATAGGAATTGATGTTATTGCCTCCACACCTGAATCTCTCCCTGAAATCATTGCTAAGCTAATGAATAAGTAGAGATCAAGTAAACTGGGTGATAGTAGTTCAAGTTAGTACAATAATAAAAATATGTAAAAAAGATTAGAGATCCGGTTAAGTGCTCAATATCAACTTCATAAATTTCTAATCTTCTAATTTTATATTTATAAACTTATTTGAATGAATCTTTTTGTTATTAATAAAATGTTTTTCTTGAATGGCTTTGTCTTGGACCTTTTTTGGTCACTACTACATCGCTAGCTTGTGGTCCTTTTTGACCTTCGGTTATGTTGAATTCTACCTCGTCTCCTTCGTAAATCTTCTTATATTCGTCCTCTTTAGCTTTAATAGAGGAATAGTGTACAAAAATATCTTTTGAACCGTCTTCTAAAGTTATAAAACCAAAGCCTTTCTTACTATCAAACCATTTTACAGTTCCTTTTTCCATGGTACTTACTTACCTCAATTTTTGTTTGTTTGTTCAAGTAATTGTTTTCAGAAAGAAACAATTAATGTTTTGATAACGCCGTTTTATTAAAAGATGACCAAACTTATAAATTATAGTTTAAGAATTAATTGTTATTAACAAATCGTAAAAAATATAAAAAAAGGATTAGAGTTGTAATGAAATAGATTTTTGAATTTTTTTTATCTAGGTTAAATTTTCAACTCTTTCCCAAATGGTAATTCATTTTTATTAGTGTTTAATAATAAAAATAAGCGAATAGGAGTAGAGATTATCTTTGAATATTCAAAACCACTTCATAAACTTCTAAACTTTTAATTTAATACTTACAAACTAATTTGAATCAAACTTTTTTTGTTCTTAATAAAATGATCTTCTTTTTGGGAAACTTGTTCGTGGTCCTTTTTCTGTCACTACTACATCGCTAGCTTGTGGTCCCTTGGTACCTTCGGTTATGTTGAATTCTACTTTATCTCCTTCGTATATCTTCTTGTATTCGTCCTCTTTAGCTTTAATAGCGGAATAGTGTACAAAAATGTCTTTTGAACCGTCTTCTAAAGTTATAAAACCAAAACCTTTCTTACTATCAAACCATTTTACAGTTCCTTTTTCCATGGTACTTAATTACCTCAATTTTTTTTTTTTTTTTCAAGTAATTGTTTCAAGAAAGAAACAATAATTTATTAAAGGATTCGTTTGTAATAAATTTTTTTTTTCTGCTTTTTTAAATTATAAAACAAAAGATTAGAGCAGCAAGAAATATTCAGTATAAATTTGCCTAACTATACCATAATTATAAAAATTAACAATGCTATCAAAATTATAGGAAAATTAACAATAGCATATTGAAATTGAAATGAGGAATAAATGTCCTAAATGCAGTAGTGTATTAAAACCATCAAACGCTTCATATTGTATTACTTGCGGGTCTTATTTAAATATTGACTCTAATAAAATTAAATTAGAAAAGAAATCTGAAAAAAGTCATGGTTGTACATTATGCGGAATTACAATTGCTTTTTTCGTGGCTTATATTATTACCTTAGAAATTTGGGCTTCTACACCAGTAGGTTCGTTGGAAGAATTTATTGCCGATATTATATTATATGTCTTTTTTTTCGCTTTTTTTAGCTCTTTGAATGTTTTTTTGAGTAGAGAATTCAGTTCAATTATAAGAAAAAGAACTAAAGTAGATAAACCTGGAGTAGACTTATCATATTTAAAGTCAGAAAAACGGAGGTTTTACATTTTATATTATGCTTTCGTTTTGATAATTGTTTTAAGCAGTTTTACTTCTTTTTATTTAGATAATAGATTTTTACTACTGGATTCTTTATTTTTTTTATTAGGCATAGTCAGTCTCGTTTTTATTATTAAAAAATTCAAGAGAGTAAAATATTGGATTAACCCTAGGGATATTTTAGCCATTATAACCCTTTTTTTAATGTTAATAAGCATTTGGGGTTTAGTGTATATTCAGTCTTATATATTTTTTATTTCAATTATTGGGTTATTCATATGGATTGCGTGGTTTACATTTGATGTAATTAGGGGAAATGTCGAGCTGGTAAAATTGGTTGGTTTTTCTGGAATTGTTTTAATAATAGTAGGTTTTATTTTAGATATAATATTCGCATCATTTTACACTTCCTTTGTTCTCTATCTTGGTTTTTATGTATGGATTGGATTTTTTGTATCAGAACTACTTCAGAGAAATAAAGTACCAGGATTGGATTCAATAAGTGAATCCAAAATTTTTGAAGATTTAATTAGAGATTCCAACGCTTTAGTAGAAGATGGAAACAAATTTTACAATAAAAAAGAGTATCCAGAAGCGGTAGATAATTGGGAGAGTTCTATAATAATTTACGAAAAAGCTTTAGAATTAACTCCATCGCATACTCAAAAAGAAAAGATTCAGAGCAATATCAAGGAGCTGAGAGAGAACTTAATAAATGTGTTGGAAGAGAGTGCTAATTTACGTAATAAAAAGGCGATAAAAGCTCATAAAAAACAAGATTTACAAGAAGCAGAGATAGAATGGAAATCCGCGATTCAAGATTTTACAAAAATTATCGATATCGTTAAATTAGAGAAACTTAACATTAATTACAGCGATATAGAATCGAAAATCAGTACTATAAGAAAAAATCTTGAGCAACTTGAGATTGAAAAATTGTGCGTATCGGCTGAAGAAAAATTAGAGAGAGCTCAAACCTTACACGATAAAAATCTAACGGAAGCAATAGATTTATTAAATAAAACCTTTTCGTTATATTCTGAAGCTTTAAAAAAAGCGAAGAGAGAACCGGAGTTTATATCGTTAGTTGACAATATAAAGACTAAAATGGTCAACATACGAAATTATCAATCTGAACTTCAAGATAAGATGGACGAGTTAATTGGTATAACACCATTGACAACTAAAGTAATGATTGAAGATTTAGATGATACAGGCTATAGAAAAGTAGAACCAATATTAAAAGCCGAGAGAAACGTAAAAGCTTTGACTATTGTTAGGGAATACGAATTTATTGGAGGTCAAGTTAGGTTCAAGATTGGATTAATTAATAACACAAATAATCCTTTAACTAATTTTAGATTGATATTTGACTTGCCGGATGCTTTAAAATGGGTTATACACGAACCTAATAAATACGAGCGTAAAGGCGATAGCGTCCTCATTTCAAAATTAGGCAAAAACGAAAAGAAAGTGGTTTCGTTGTATTTAGAACCAATAAATTGTATGGAAAGCCCTATAAACGCGACTGTAAGCTTTTTCGATGCGAAAGATAGACCACAAGCTATCCCGATGAAACCAAAAACGATCAAAATAACCTGTCCTATTTTTTTTACTAAAGAAAAGGCAAATTTAGCAAGAGTAAAGAAGCTTCAAAGCTCGCTTACTCATCGGGATAAAAAAATATACCCCATTATCAATACCGACGAAATTTCAGTGATTTTTTCTACGGTTTTATTAGTACTTGGAGAATACGATATTAAATTAATATCTAAAGAATGGAGCGAAAAAGAAAAATTAGGGGAGGCTTGGTTTTATGGAACTACTAAAGTTAAAAAAAATAGAATTATTACTTATGTTTTATTAGATGGTGAAAGTAAAACTCTAGAAATAGAAGTTTCAGCCGACGATGAGGAAAAAGTCACAGCCTTTTTAGCTGAATTAGGAAATAAAATTAGAGATAAACTGCTTAAATACGATTTAATAAATTCTGAAGAACAATTTTACGATATAAGGATGTCAATTCATCTAAATCACTGCCCTTATTGTTGGAATACTATTTCAGCAGAATCCATTCAAGAATATCTTGGGGGAGGATCAATTAAATGTAAGTATTGTAACGAAATCCTGAGTCTCAAAGAAAAACATTAAATGGCCATTCTTGTTTTACCTTGTAAATCAAAGGTAGCAATTGTCCCGCTCCGATTTTCAAATTGCCAATTCTTTCCGAAGTCATTATATTTCCAGAAGTGTGTATTACAAATTTTAATATCTTTGAAGAAAACATTGAAGAGAGAGTTTTCTAAACGCTGAGGATTCTTTCCATCACCTCCAGATGCCAATGATAATTTCATCTCTCCATATGGCATCGTAATATGATATGTCTTATCCTCTTGACTCAAGTTAATATCAACATACTTGATACCCAATACTTTTCTCAATAGCAATCCACCGGGCACATTATTGGAAAAAAATGGTTCTAAGTATTTTCTTTGTTCCTCTGTGGTTTTATCACTTATATATAGCCCTCCTTCTCCACCTTTCGCTATTAATTCAGCAGCCTTATTGGAGTATAAGTCAATAACATTAATTACTGAAACTCCGCTGATATCCGCATCATGGATTTTGCCTTCTTCGACTCTAAATAATTGAAATGATTTGCAGGGTTCTTCTCTGTCCCTGCCAAAATAGAATGAGCAATGTCCTTCTGAGGCACATGCTTCATACCATACTCCTTTCATGTTCCAATTTATTCTTACTTTACTTTTAGACATTGATTTTCACTTTATTCTTATTTTTAATTTTTGAATGTTTTTGATATTATTTAATAATTTTATATTTATTATCTTTTCTACATAATTCATTGTAAGGTTTTTTCTCTTGAGAAAGGTTGTAGGCGGCAAGAGTTATATCAGCTTCGAAATCTGGTTCTAATCCTGCGTCAATTAGGTCTAAAGTGTCTTCAAATTCGATTTCTAATTCAGTTCTTCTTTCTATAGCAGCACCTCGCTTTAAACCTTTTTTTAATATATCCATACTAGCAAGAAAAGCGCCAAATTCTTGTCCTTGGTTTATTATTTGAACATTAGCAGAGATTTCCCTTTTTTCATTTAAGGTATTCGCCTTTTTTACGCCGAAATCTCTTTTTTTTTTAGAAGCTTTTTGACCAAACCACAAGTATATGTTTTTATAATCATCCACGATGTACACTGCATTTTCGGCAAAATTTAATCGGGAAATTTTTCTTGAAGTACCATTTTCGTACACGCTATACAGTTGCATCCTATTTCTCAATATAGGATAGATTAATAATATGGTAAATTAAGTAAGTCGACATAATAAATTTTAGCTAAAAGATTCAAAACACTAACTATATATTAAATAGGAAGATGATATTATAACTTCTTATATTTATTATGTAATTCTTTAATTAAAATTCGGAAGGATTGAACAACCGCTTGTCCTGTCTTTGCTGAGGTCCTGTAATATCCTATAAAACCTCTTTTTTTTACAAATTTCCATACTTTTTTATCGTTCAAAGTTTTTTCGTCAACTAAATCGACTTTATTGCCAAATAAAATGATCGGTAAATCACCACAATGCTCTTTAATATCGTCGTGCCATTCATCTATATGTTCGAAACTTTCTTTACCATGCTTAGATTGTTCAAGAGAAAATACAATAATGCATGCTCTACTCCCTTCGTAGAAAGCAGGGCGTAGAAAATAGAATGGATCTTGACCCGCTATATCCCAGAAAAATAGCGTACAGTTATCACCATTTATCTCTTCTTTGTAGGTCGATAATTGTGCCCCTATTGTTTGGATATAATCCTCTTTGAAATTGCCTTGAGTATATTTCTTAATTAAGGAAGTTTTGCCGACTGCAGGATCGCCTATAATTACAATTTTAAATACGAATTTAGCTTTACTTTCGGTCAATAAATCACTCACTCAGATTTTTTTTGTTTAAATTTTATATAATAATAATAATATGACTATTATTTTTTTATTAAATTTTAGATAATTTCTAAATAAAAAAGCTTTTCATTTTAAAAATATTTAAAAAGTAAAAATTAACATAATTATGTTTGAAGATTAAAGAGACGAATTAAAATGCCGGCACATTTAAGTCATAGAATGGAATGTTATTTTGGTTTGGTTGGAGCATTAATAACCATAATTTGTGTATTTACAGCAGCAATTTTAACACCTGGATATGACCCGACAATTGATACTATCAGTTCATTAGGATTTAGACAATTTAAATCGTTATTTAGTATTGGTTTTGTCATAGGAGGTTCGTTAAGTATTCCATTTTTTATATATCTCGAGAGGGAATTAGTTAACATTAAAGAAGGTATCAGACGACTTGCGACAGGAATATCAATCTTAACCTCCGTATGTGTTGCCCTTGTTGGAATAATTCCAGATGAGACTTATTACGATATATTTCTCATATTCCATGCCTTCGTAGCGACAATTGCTTTTGTAGGATCAGGTGTTTACATAACTCTTTACAGCTATTTAATGTACAAAGGACCTAAAACTAAATTGTATTCAGGACCCAAGTTTAAAAAATTGCTAGCTTTTTATGGTTTTAGCGTCAATATTCCGTTAGTTCTTTTTTTAGTTTCATGGTCAGCGTTAATAGAATGGATTTTATTCCTTTCTATATTCATCTGGGGTGTATTAACAGCTATAACTCTATTAGAATTCAGATTTTTTAACATCGCTGGTATTTATTATCGGAAAAGTAAATACCCTGAGGCATTAGAACGGTTTCAAGACGCACTCGAGATCTTAGATAAGCTTGAACTAAGCGAACATCCAATTTCAATGACAATTAAAGATAACATTAATTATTTAAAGAATAAAGTTAAAGACCTTCAACAGAGCTAGTATTTTTGTTTGTTACATCAGGATGATTGTAATAGCTTATAACATTCACAGCAGCTAAAATATATTCTCATAATCAATGTAAGGTCGGAATTTTCCTTGTTTCTCAGCTTCCTTTAAGCTATCAATATATCCTTGGAGGTTACTTTTTGAGGCTTTTTTTATAAAAGACCAATCAGCCTCAATTGCGCCTTCAGGACAGGCTTTTTCACAATACCAGCAAGAAATGCATCCTTCCTTCTGAATTTCTGCCTTTTCTACATCAATGGCGTCGACAGGACAATTTTCTTGGTAGGTCAAACATTTAGTACATTTATCCACGTTTATTGTAAATTTTGGAGAAATTTGTTTTAAAACTTTAAGAGTTAATTGTTTTGATTGACGCGCCCACCATGTTTTTGAAATCAATTCAAATTTAGGAATTAAATTAACATCTCCCTTCTGAACTTTTAAACTAATTTCACAAATATTTTTTCCAAATTCTTCTGCCTCTCTGAGTTCAATTTCATCTGGATGGTCAATAGTATGCATAACTTTTGGATAAAATTGTATAGATGATGCAGAATACGAATCAAAAGTGCCTATTACCTCAAAACCTTTCTTATTTAATTCTTCGTTCATATAATAGAAGGTATTCCCTATTATACTCCCGTGGGTGCAGAAGATAAAACAGTGTTTTCCATCCATTTTGTTCATATTTTGAATGAAGGTCCGCACATTAAAAAGTTCTCTATAAAAAAAAGTAGGAGTACCTATGCCAATTAAATCAAAATTTTTTAAGTTTTTAGTATTTGCACTTTTGATTTTAACGATTTCGCATTTATTTCCACTATTTATTATACTTTGCTGTATTGTTTTAGCAATTTTTTCAGTTCCACCAGTTTGAGAAAAAAAAATTATTAATACATCCAAAAAAAACACTTTCCAAATAATAAATCGTTTTTTAATTATTTAAAAAAAAGAAATTATAATAAAATATTAATTTTTCTCATTAGAAGCTGTTGATAATATTAATTTGAATAGCATTTTATTCATTTTAATAGTTTATGTATATAAGTATTCTCTTCTTATTTTATAAATGTTCAATTAAAAATTTACTCCAACAAAAAATTAAAAATTAAGAAGTGAAAAAATTTGAAAACTGAATTAATTGAGTATGACGCTATTGGTTTGGGAGAATTGGTTCGAGAACGAGAAATTAAACCATCCGAATTAGTAGAGATGACTATCGAGCGAATTGAGCGAGTTAATCCTAAACTCAATGCTGTGATTCATAAAATGTATGATGAGGCACGTAAAAATGCAGAAAAATGGGATAAGGAAATTAGTACAGGTAAAAAAATTGATGCTCTTTTTAGTGGTGTACCATTCCTTTTAAAAGATATTTGTGCGGAATATGAAGGAACACCTTACTGTACAGGCGCTAAACTCCTCGAAGGAAATGTTTCAGAATGGGATACAGAGCTAGTAATACGTCAGAAAGCTGCGGGATTAATAGTTGTTGGCAAAACTAATACTCCTGAATTTGGTATTCTTCCCACTACCGAACCTGTCTTATTTGGACCAACAAGAAACCCTTGAAATCTAAATATAACACCAGGAGGCTCGAGTGGTGGCTCAGCTGCGGCTGTAGCCGCTGGAATCGTCCCAATAGCCCATGGAAACGATGGAGGGGGCTCAATTCGTATCCCAGCCTCCTGTTGTGGAGTCTTTGGTCTGAAGCCAACTCGCGCTCGGAATCCTCTCGGTCCACGTTATGGCGATATTGGCGGCGGAATTGTTTCAGAACACGCGCTTGCTCGCACAGTAAGAGATTCAGCAGCGTTATTGGATGCGACATCGGGACCAGACATAGGAGATCCTTACTATGCTCCGCCAAAAAAACGCCCTTATTTAGAAGAAATTCGTCATGAAGTGGGGCGTTTAAAAATTGGATATCTGAATGAAAAATTCATCCAGATTGCGAGAAGGCAGTAAAAGATGTCGCTCAACTATGTGAAAGTTTAGGACATAATGTTGTAGAGGTAAATCCAGAGGAACTAAGTCATGCAAATCTTTTCATGACTTTTGGTGTTGTATTTTCTTCCGTTTCTGGTTCAGCGTTAACATATATAGAAAAGGAATTAGGGACCAAGATTACAGAAGACCAAGTGGAGCCTTTGACTTGGTTAATTTATCAAAATGCGGCAACTCGAACTGCTTCTGATTATTTACTTGCATTAGGAGAATGCCAGCTCTTTTCACGGAAAATAGCACAATGGTTTCATAAAGGTGGATATGATCTATTTCTCACTCCGACAATGACCATTCCTCCAGTAAAAATTGGATCTTTCACGGCAGAGAATGTGGGGAAATCTATCCAATTAATGAGTCAAATGGCTGCGTTTACTAGTGTCTTTAATACAACAGGCCAACCAGCCATGTCAATTCCATTATATTGGAATGCTGATAATTTACCAATAGGCCTTCAATTCGCAGGTCGTTTTGGTGATGAAGCCACTCTTTTCCGTTTAGCAGCTCAATTAGAGCAAGAAAGACCTTGGATTGATCGAAAACCTCCGATTCACTGTAGCCATTAATTTTAGCTCCAATTGATACTGACTTTTTTTTAAGTTTTTTTTTTAAAAATTAAATAATATGATATTTGAAATACCTAGTTAATAAAGTAGCGTATCATTTTTAGAACGTTAATGGATATTTTCTATATTTTTCAATGGCTGCTCTCATAGCTAAAACATTTTCCCATGGCATGTTTAAAATATCATGACTTGGTCCTACAAAATACCCTCCTCCATAACCAGCTGCTTTAATGCATTTCTTTACGTTATTTTCAACATCTTGTGGCGTTCCAAAACAAAGCACCCCAGAAGAATCCAGTCCACCTAAAAAACATAACCGATCCCCTAGGCTTTCTTTTAATCCTGCTAAATCGACACCAGCTGTGGCTTCCAGAGCTTGAATTCCATTTAGCCCCGCATCGACTAAGTCAGGTAAATATTGGTCTATTTTTCCATTAGAGTGTAATACAACTATCATGCCCTTTTTCTTGCATAATTGAAATATTTTTTTGTGATACGGAAGTATAAATTCACGAAATTGGTTGAGAGAAAAAAATGTTCGTTCTTTATAAGCTAAATCATCTCCATAGAAAACTATATCAACAGCCGCTTCACTAAGACGCTTGATGACTTCAATTATTGCTTGAGTATATTCACCCAAGACTTCGTGAATAAATTGGGGATTTTTACGCATATAATAAGCGACTCGAGGGATTGTCATGCCTTCAAATAACGCTGAAGCGATTTCTATGTTCACCATTGGCATTGGGTAAAATTATGGTGCAATTGCTTCTACTAAACCATCCCAAATTTGAGGGGAATATTTAATTCTTTCGTTAATTAATTCTGAAGGTTTGCCGTATCTATCCCAATAAGAATGCACAATTTCGGGTGTTTTAAAATAACCATCAATATACCAATCATAGATTAAACCCGTCTCTACTTGTTTGACAGTCTTATAAACTCTTCCATCCATGGTGTTAATCCTGCAATCAGGGTATTCTGGAGGAGCCGGTTTATTTCTAATTTTAAATTTATGTGGCCCAAAGGGATCCATGATAGCAAGATCAACATTCCAAAACCTCTGCTCCGTAACGTAATATTTAACTTTAGAATTTTTTATGTTAACCCATGAAGTATACTTTTCTGGTTCTTCTGAATTTTTATAAGCTTGAAATGATGTTCCAGTTTGCTCAAAACCAAAAGTGAAAATTGGTACCATATCTGGTTCACCATCAAGTTCAAAGGTTTTAAATATGCGCTCCCGTTTTGACAAGGCCATAATAAAAATTTGTATTGATAGCTTAAATAGCTTTTTAAAGAAGCTTAAAATGTTAGTTAGATTTCTATAGATTAATTATTTATACAAAGTCGTATACTTAGTATATTCTTTTAGATTGATTAGAAAAATAATTCAATGAGTTAAATGAAATATTTGGTATTTCAAATTTTAAATACAATAGGAGGATTAAGTTCATCCCCAAAACCAATAATTGCCGATGTATTTACGAAGGTAATTTCAAAATCGTCAATTTTTTCTTTAAACATTCCGTAATTCTCGTGAATATGACCAAAAATGTGATATTTGGGTTTAATTCGTCTGATTGCTGTAAATAAATCCTTCGAACCAAAGTGGCTTCCTCTTCTTGTTAAATCTCCAATGCCAAAGGGAGGGAAATGAGTAATCAAGATATCTATTCCTGTTGGAATTAAATCCCATATTCCTTGAGGATCCGTTTGATTTTTTTTGCGTTCTATTTGATCCAATAACCAGTATTGCCACGAGGTTCCCCAAATTTTTATGTTTTCAATTTCTAGTAATTCGTGCCGTAAATAAGTAGCGTTCGTAATCAATTCAGGAATTTTTTCGGGGGATAAATCGTGATTACCACTAATAATAATTTTATAACGATGAGGTAAACTCCCTAAAAAACGGTTAAAATCAATTAAATGCTTATCGCGACCAGAATCAGATAAATCACCCGCAAAAATGAAAACATCTCCGTCAGAGATCTGTAAATTATTATTCATTCCATGTGTATCTGATATACATACAACTTTCAACTTAAATTGCTCCAAAAATTAGATGTTTATATTAGCAAGTTAAATGAAATGCTCCTGCGATTTTATTGTTTCTTTTAATCTCTTGGTTGTATTTTTCCATTGCTTCTTTTGTTGGACGCGCTATAACCTTGAAATTCAAATTTTTAGTTAAATTAGATGGGACTTTCATCATTCCATAAGCTCCGGTTCCAACAATTAAGAGATCTGGTTCATATCCCAAGATCTTCCCCAAGTCCTCTTTAGTCAAGTTGTGCCCTTCTTTCCTCCACCATTTAGGCTCAACATCTTTACCGAGTAAAATTATATCGTCAGTATAAGTTTTGTTTTCGATTATTATTTCCCCAAACTTATAACTGCTTATGAAGTCCGAAGACATATGTAAATAATGTTTAATTCACATAAAAATTTATTTTAGGGATTAGTTTTCAAATGCCCTCTTTTTTATTCTAATTGGCGCCCAATGCCGTAATAAATTAATATAGCTGAAGGGATGAGTAATAAAACAACAATGCTCCATATTGCCCTAAAAATAGGTTCATTCCACGTGTTATATAGAATAAATCCATAAAGGATAAAAATCAATCCACAAAAACCTAAAATATATAATTTCCACCTTTTTTTTAAAAAATCATCTTGAATTGTGTTATAAAGTTTTTTCGAAAGATAAAAAAATGGTATGATTATAGTAATTGTAAGAAAGATGTATAATATGATAAATAAGGACCAACTCCATTCGGGTCTCCAATTAGTACTTTCATCTATAGTGATTCCTCCAGGAAACAGAAGTATAATAAATAGTAAAATACCATATAAAATGATATGTATCAATTGCTTCGTCCTTGTAACAATATTTTCTGACTTTAGTAAGGTTAAATTAAAAATCACTAGAAAAACTAAGCTTAAAAAAATTAAATAAACCGAAATGAGATGTAATACATATACTAATGGATTTACTGTGAGTGGAAAATAAATAATATTTAAAATGAAGCTCGTGGTTATGATTATATAGAAACTGCTACCTGTTATTGCTAATCTATTCCTATTTCTACTAAGAATTTTATACGATATAAATAAGAAGATAAAACACGAAATTAATTGTACGACCACCGCAAAAAGTCTAAACCAATCAATCTCTTGTAACAGCATAAAGCTCAATTAGCTTAATAATATTTGGGGATAATTTTTGACTTTAAGTTATATTTTATTTTTAGAGATATTTAAGATTTTTCTAAAAATAAAATCAAAATTGTATTTTGAGTTTTTATAAATTCTATAAAAAAGATTTAGATATTTAATTTTTTGTATGGATTATTCCTTATTGTAAAAATCTTTATATTCCATTCTTATCACTTTTTTATTAAGCTTGCCCACGCTGGTTTTAGGAATTGAGCTCACAAATAAGATTTCATTTGGTAGCTGCCATTTAGCAAACCTTTTAGCAAGGTGCTCACGAATTTCTTCCCCTGTTACCGATTTGAATTCTTCATGTAAAACTACTAATGCTAATGGGCGCTCTTCCCATTTTGGATGAGGCACCCCCACGACAGCAGCTTCCAAAACGCTCGGATATGTAACTATCTCGTTTTCCATGTCTATAGAAGAAATCCATTCCCCTCCACTTTTAATTACATCCTTGATACGATCAGTGATTTTAAGATACCCTTCAGGGTCGATAGAACCAACATCGCCAGATTTCAAATATCCATCTTTGGTGAACTGACCTTCGGAACCAGGAGCATTGTAATAACTCGAAGTAACCCATGGTCCACGGAGGAGTACTTCACCTACGGATTCTCCATCGCGAGGAAGTTCATTTCCATTTGTGTCTACAATTTTAACATCGATTCCAGATACATTGATACCTTGTTTCTTCTTAAGATTCCACCTTTCTCCCTCAGATAGTTCCTCATCTAACCAGGGTTTAGGTATGTTTAAGGTTGTAATAGCCATAGCTTCGGTTGATCCGTAAGAATGTATAATTTCAGCTCCAGTTAAATCCCAATAACCTTTCATCATTGTGATGGGTGGTTCAGAAGCCCCAGAGATAAGACGTGCTCCAGTTAAATTTGGTTTTTTATCCAATTTCCGAATATATTCGAGCATGGGCATCAAAATAGCGGGGGCACCGTTCGAAACAGTCACTTTCTCTTGAACGAGAATTTCAGCAAGTTTATCTAGTTCGTTCAAACTATATCTTCCAGAAAAGACAAGTTTCGCACCAACGAGAGTGGCTGCGTGAGGAGTGTTCCATCCCATAACGTGAAACATGGGCACAATTTGGAAAACGCAATCTTTTACGGACATTGAAGCAATATTGGCGTAAGTTAAAGCTTGAAGAACCATACCGCGATGGGAATAGTAAACTCCTTTAGGTCTTCCAGTGGTTCCGGTCGTATAGCAAGCGCCATAAGCTGAATTTTCATCTATTATGGGCCACTCGAATTCAGGAGCCGCTTCTTTTAGGAGGGCTTCGTAGCTATATTTCGGGTTTAGTTTTGTTTCTATGTCGCTCAACTTTTTATCAGTAATGATCACATATCCTTTCACAGTTTTACAATCGGGAGCGACGGATTCAGCAATAGGAATTAAAGTCTCATCCACAAAAATAAATTTTGTTTTGGAATGATTTATTATGTAACTAAGTTCTTGAGGGGCGAGGCGCAAATTCAGTAAAAGCAGAACGGCACCTGTGCCCGGGACTCCGAAATAAATTTCGTAGTGTTCGTATGTATTCCAAGCTAGCACTCCAACCTTGTCTCCCGGCTTCATTCCAAGAGTCTTTAACGAATTTGCAAGGCGTTGCATTCGTTCGTAAGCATCCTTATACATATAACGAAATAAGGTTCCATCATGATTCCTGCTAACAATTTCTTGCCTGCTATAATTCCTGATCGCGTGTTTAATAATATTGGTCACATTTAGTTGGTAATTGTTATTTGTGGTAGCAGGAAACCCTTTGATAATTTTCAAGATAATTTCACTTTTTTCACATCTTTATTAAATTAAATATGATCTAGAAAATAACTTAAATTGAAAATTTTTAAGGATTTAGTAATATTTACTTAAAAAAATAACAGGAAAAATAGTAAAAATGTCCGAAAAATTATGGTATAAAGTTGCGAGAAATTTTGTAAGAGCGGGAAAACTTCCGATACCTGTGAGTGATACTATTATTGAACTAATGAAAACACTTTTTACCGAAGAACAAGCAGAGTTTCTTAAATTATTTAGAAAACCTTCTTATAACAGCGACGAAATTAAGTCTTTGACAGATTTAGACGAAGATTCGCTTGATAAAATGCTTAATGAACTAATGTACATCGGTGCGATTACTGGAATTCCCAGTAGAAGTACGGGCATAATGGTATATCGTATGCCCCCTCTCTTACCGGGGCTAATTGAGTTTACCTTAATGCGGGCTGGAACTAGTGAAAAAGACAAAAAAATAGCAGGTATAATTAATAAATACTATAACGATTTAGTAGAAGGAACTCAAAAAAATTACGATCAAATGATGTCTGAACTAAAGAAGGCTCCCGCGGTTGATAGAGTTATTCCCGTTGAAGAAGAATTAGAAGCAAAGCAAGAAGTAGTAATTCCTTTGGAAGAGATCTCAAAAATTATAGAAAAGAGCGACCCAATCGGTTTAGCCACTTGTTATTGTAGACATTTGAAGGATCTTCTTGGTGAACCTTGTAAAATAACTAACGATAGGAAAAATTGTTTCTCTTTTGGACGAACCGCTGCATTTTTAATCTCACAGGGTTTTATGGAACAAATTTCAAAAGAAGAAGCCTTAAAAATTATGAAAAAATGCGAAGAAGATGGACTTGTTCATAAAGCTTTTCACACTCATTTGGATCCTGAGAAAGAAATTGATGGGCTATGCAATTGTTGTAAGTGTTGTTGTGGAACTTTTGAGCTCCATTATGCCGGAGCGATTCCCTTAATGGATTTAACTTCCTACATCGCAGAAGTAAACGAAAACGATTGCGTTGGATGCGGGACTTGCGTTGAAAGATGCAATGCAGAGGCAATAGAGCTTGAAGATACGGTTGCCGTTATAAATCAAGATAGGTGTATTGGATGCGGTGTCTGTGCAATCACCTGTCCCGAAAATGCTATCACGCTAAATAGAACGGGAATGAGGAGAGTCTTTGTTCCGCCTCCAAAATTAGCAGATGTCAAATAAAATTCTTTTTTTTCCTTTTTTTGCGTTACATGACGCGAACGCTTTATCGGGAATGCGTAAATTATAAATATAAAGGTAATAATTAAAGTATTATGGTCCAAGAAGCAATTCAAGATAAATGGTGGGACGAGGTATCTCATTGTTGGGGTTGTGGAAGAAATAACGAGTATGGACTGCAGATAAAAAGCTATTGGGAAGGTAACGAGACCGTTTGTACTTGGCAGCCAAAAAGTTTTCATATCGCTTTTCCAGGTACGATTTGTAGTGGTATAATTGCAAGTTTAATTGATTGTCACTGTCTCAACACTGCTGTCTCGGCTGCTTACAAAAAAGAAGGAAGAGAAATTGGTACAGAACCTAGTATCGTTTATGTGACTGGGTCTCTATTTGTTAAATATTTGCGACCAACTCCAATAAATAAACCTGTAGTTTTGCGAGCAAGGGTCAAAGAGATGACAGAGCAGAAGATAATCGTATCTTGTTCGCTTTTTTCCAGAAAGAAGGAGTGCGCTAGAGGAGAGCTTGTTGCTGTAAGAGTAAAGGGCGTTTGAAACAAAAGCATAAAGTAAGATTTCTGTTGGAAAAACATAAAACTTATCTAAATCCGAATATTAGTTAAGACAATGAGACTTGCGATTGATATAGACGGCGTTTTGCTTGATATCATAGTAAATTTTTGCGAAATTTTTAACGAGAAACATAACACTGAATACACTAAAGAAGACGTTAGAAATTGGGAATTTTTCAAAGAATGGAACATAACCGAAAAAGAAGCTTTCGAAATATTTTTTAAAATATACGATAATTCAATGTCAGTTCCTTTTATTGACGACAGAGCTCCCGAATATATGAAAAAATTAAATAACTCTCACGAGGTATATGTCGTTTCAGCAAGACTCCCCAAATATAGAGCTCAAGTTATAAGAAAGCTCAATTATCATCACATCAAAAAGAACGAGCAGTATATTGAACTTATTTTACTCCATCATAAACCGTACGATTTAAAATTAAGTCAAAATTTCGATGTTTATGTAGACGATAATCCTAATTTAGTAGAACCGATAAAAAATAAAAAAGAAAGGCGCTTAATTTTATACGACCAACCTTGGAATCAAAATTCCGTTTGTAAGGATAATGTCATTAGAGTATATAATTGGAAAGAAGTATACGAAATAATTAATGAGTTATAGTCATATAAATTAGGGACGATTCCCTAATAACATTATTAATCATTAATCTTACATAAAAAAGCTTTTGTAGCATATGTTCTCGGTCTGGAATAATGCAATTTAATAGAATTAGGTAAATTTTTTAATGGATTTTCTCGTAAATCTATAATACTTAAATTATTAAGGGTTTCAAAAATGTCAGGAATTTTATTTAATTTGTTATTATTTAATCTTAATGTATGTAAATTTTTAAGGTTAGAAAAAGATTTTGGCATATTTTCGAGTAAATTATAAGAAAGGTCTAAAATCTCTAAGTTAACTAATCGACCCAAATTATAAGGGATAGAAGTTAACCTATTGCCGTTTAAATATAATTTTTTTAAATCCTTAAAAGTCTCGATTGATTCAGGAATGTACCTTATTTGATTATGCTCTAAGCTTAACATGCTAAGTGATTTAAATTCGAAGAGTTCTTTAGGAAAATCTATCAAATTGCAACCATCTAAATTTATATATTCAATATAATTAGAATTATGTAATTTTAAACTACTTTTAACTTGTTCCATACCTATTAATGTCTTTTTCAAAACATTTTCCGAATGAATTTTAAGATCAGTGAGATAGGAGACTTTACCTTCAACATGATTAAATATTCTTTTCTGGAAGTCTTGAAGATAAAATTGTCTTAGTTTCCACACATTATGGAACCATTTGTATTTTTTTTTATCATAATCCCATTTGGTGGTCTGAATTACTTTTTCCTTGATAAACTGTGGCAATTTTGCTCCAGTCTGGAGGATTAATTTACCAAGAACTTGAAATAAAGCATCATCATTGTCTTTAGGATGCAAATATTCTAAAATATCGTCAAACTTATTTTCAAGAATATACTTGGTAAGAACTGAAGGATCTTCTCTATATTTTCTTACTTTTATGCCACATTGTTCAAGAATCACTTCCTCAAGTTCGTAGTGGTATTCAGACATTATATGAGTCATATTACATTACTTCTATTCAAATATAAATGAAGAATTAAAACATTTAAATTTTATCACAGTGCTTAATTTCTAAAAATATATTTTATAACATATAACCAATATTATTATCTTAAGCAGATCCCTCTGTCCCAATGTTCTTAAATACAATGAACATTCTTGCTTCCTTGCCATCATACATTCCCCAGAATAATCTTTTTATTTGGTTATTTATTCTATAATTATCTGTTAACATGCTTCCTGTATAACCAAGTCTTTTTAATATTTCTATATAAGATTTACCTTCTCTCATCATATCTATCACAATTTCTCTCATAAAATATAATTTTACCTTAATAATTCCACCCCACTCATCCAGGATTAGGTTTTCAATTTCCGACCTTGCGAATCTAGGTAGCTTATTATGGATATCGACTTTCCTCGATTTTTTTTATTGGGTTATTTATTTTAACATCTCTAGGAAATTGTTTAAAATTTTTTTTAAAAAACTTTTGAGGTTTTTTAAAAGACTGAAAGATTTTTAAAAGGTTTTTATCTATTATTTTATGTTATAAAAATTATAATAGATTTTAATTATAAAGAGTAGGAATAGGTAAATTAAAGATAACATTTGTAGTTTATGTGGTTTGACAAAGGAATTATGTATCTGCGATGAACTTAGTACTGGAGATCAAACAATAAGAATTTTTAACGATAGGAGGAAGTGGGGTAAAGTTGTTACTATTATGTCTTTTCAGGGAAAAACTGAAGTAAACTTGAATGAAATTCTAAAGAAAGCAAAGAAAAAAGTTGCTTCTGGTGGAACAATAAGAGGGAATGAAATTGAATTACGAGGAGAACACCGTTTTAAGTTGAAAAAATTCTTGATAGACCAAGGATTTTCCGAAGAAAACATTATGATTAGTTGAATAAATTAATTTTGTCGGATAATTTTTGCCTAACTTTACATAACTCCTTCCAAGAATTAATTTTCTAGCTTTTTTTTATTTTCTTTTATATTTTATTCCTTTTTTTTTTTTTTAAACATTAAAAAATTATTCACAAACTTGCCTTAATTCTGCGTAAATTTTAGCTAACTCGGAAATAAAAGAAGGCTTGTTTCGTTGAAGATAATATTCAATATATCCCTGAAGGCCATCTGAACCTTTAAGCCAGTTCAGAAATTTCTCAATCTCCCGTTTTAAATGTGGGTTAATATCGGGAGTTCCTATTTGAGCTCCGAAAAATGCTGCGGATGATGTGGTAAATTGGGAATTCGTGGGAACATAAGGCGTGTTAGAACTTATTGATCCTAAAGCTTTGGTGACTTCCACGATTGCCGCTTGTTTATCTCCTTCAGGTTTAAGATGAGCTATTATTTTCATTTTTCCGTCTTTAGCACCCACAATATGACCCTCTCCTTGAACTGATGTAGCAATCAACTTATCAATTTCACATCGTAAAATTGAATACTTGACTCCAGAAACCATAATAAATGGGGCATTCATATTATTCCAACACGAATATAAATTTTCCAAATCTGCTGTAATATCCCAATTTTCTGTAGAATAAACAACATTATTCATTCCTTCAATTATAACTAAAGAAGAAATAGCGGGTAAAGATTGTATAAGATTTTCAACTAGAATTGCGTAATCAATCGACATTTTATTAGTTCTTAACTTTAAAGGTATTTAATATTCATAATTATTTGCAAAATAATAGAGAAGACTTTGTTGTATAAATAATATTTGCTTCTAATTAAAACTAAGTTGTTATTTTGTTATCAATAATAAGTTTATATGAGTGAGATTGATTAAGTACAATGAAAAAATAATCAATAAACCTATCTTAAACGATGTCAATAAATAGAAATTAGACTTTCTGTAATAGAATTATAAAATTGCTACCTTTCGAGGGCTCTCCTTTAACGCGGTCTTCAATCCATATTTTACCTCCGTAGCCTTCTATAATTTTTTTAACCAGCGACAATCCTATTCCCATACCTCTCCTGCTTACATCTTTCATTTTCGTCTTCTCAAAAATTATCTCTTTTTTGGCGTCAACTATTCCAATTCCGTTGTCAACAAATTCTAATTTTGCATAATTAATTTTATCTAACTGAGTTTCGGAAAATCTAACCCAAATTTTTACATTATCGTTATTGTTGTACTTTACGGCGTTGTTTAAAATATTTTCAAAAGCATCTAATAACAAACCATTTCCTAGTATGTAAAGATCTTCGCGCAACTCTAAAATCTCAATATTCACTAATCTCCCTTGAAAGCTGTTGTAAGTAAAATCCACAGCTTCTTTTAATGTATTACTCACATTAGTAGGTTTTATTACGATTTCTTCTTCTTCTAGTCTGGAAAGTTTTCGAACGTTTTCGATCAAGGTAGCTCCGCGCATAGCGTGCTTCTTAATGCCTTCTAATACATCTCTTAAGTTGTCCAGAGGTTGCTTGTCTCTAAATAAGATATAAAGGTCTGCAGTTGATACTATAGATTGCAAAATATTACGCATATCGTGGGCGAATAAATCTTTGTAAAAGTTAGCCAGATCGTAGGCATTACGATATTTTTCTTCGGATTCTTTTATTTTTTGTGCTGCTATTTTTCTCTCAGTAATATCTCTCGAAATTATAAGAGCTTTCATCTTACCTGTTGCATCTTTGAACGTTTTACCTTTAGTTTCTATCCAGATATAAGTTCCATTTCTATGTTTCATTCTAAACTCACTCGAAGCAATACCATCTTTAAAACCAACTCTAAAAGCTTTCCTTACTCGTTCAATATCATCGGGGTGTATATATTTTGTTGGTGAATTGTTAAGCATATAATCTTTTGAATAGCCTAATAAGTTCATATGTGCTTGTTCGTTTACGTATTCTGGTAATAATTTATGATTAATAATTGCAATTAAGTCGTTTGCGTTTTCTAATATAAGACGATATTTTTCTTCGGATTTTATTAACTCTTGCTCTGATTTCTTTATCTCAGTAATATCTCTAAGTAAAGCAACAATTTTAGCATTTTTACCTACTTTAACAAAATTACCTCTCGTAGAAACGGTTATATAATGCCCATCCTTATGAAGCAATCTAAATTCTAATTCCACTTTATCGTTTGATTTCATCGTTTTTCTTATTGCTTCTGTAACAGAATTAAGATCGTCTGTATGAACATATGTTAAAGCATTAGTTCCAATTATTTCGTCTGGATAATATCCTATAAGATTATACGCTTGAGGACTTACATAAGTAATTTTCCCAACCAAATCTGTTTCAAGTACTTCGTCTAAAATATTATTAATTAAAAACCGATATTTTTCTTCCGATTCTTTTAATTTTTGTTCTGCTTTCTTTCTTTTGGTAATGTCCCTTAAATTTGCTACCATACCATTTATTCCTGCAATATTGGCAAGATTTGTAATGAGTCCTTCCATAATAATCCAAGTACCATTCTTATGTTTAACGCGAAATTCTGGTATTTGAAAGGTTTTATGAAGGTTTTTTATTGTCTGTAAGGCTATTTTTAAAATCATGGGGATATCGTCGGGATGAATGTGATCCCTTGGCATTTTTCCCAAAAGTTCTTTTGTTTCATAACCAGTAATCTTTTGAACGGATGGAGAAACATATGTATATTGTGCTTCTAAATTTAGGATGATTGTGACATCGCTTGAATTTTCGGTGATAGCTTTAAATTTTTCCTCATTTATATTAATTTTTTTATCTTTACGCATCATATCTAAACATTTATTTTTAATAGTTAGAAATTTTTTTTACGCCATTTATTAGCTGTTCTAAATCAAATGGTTTTTTTAAAATCTCAGAAACGCCTATTGATTTAGCTAGGTCCTGAACTTCTCCATCGGCAGTAGCAAATATTATTTTTACGTTGCTATCAACCTGAAGAATCTCAGTTGCAGCTTCAATCCCGTCCTTTATCGGCATCCTATGATCCATTATAATAACATCAGGTTTTTCTGAAAAGGATTTATACATTTCTACGCACTCTTGCCCATCACGGGCTATTCCTATAATTACGAAGCCTATTCCTTCTAACGCAAGTTTGTAGAATCTCCGTATTGCCGGATCGTCTTCGACAATAAAAATTCTTACCAAATAGTCAACCCTAATTTGCGATGTTATTATCGATATAGAATATATTACCTAGTCATATTGCTTAAATTTAAGTTTTTTTGAGTAAGAACTTGTTTGTCTCGTTAGTACATACTGACAATTATAAACGGTTAATTTATAAATTACGTTCCTTTTTTGGAATTTTTTTCTTTTCTGAGTCTTTTTTTCTCCAATCTCTTTTTAACAACGCAGTGTACAGATCCCGCCATCATAGTCATATAACAGGAATTACAACTAACACATTTTGCGGGAGAGAGGTCCCCGCTTTTCCACCGTTTTGGTAGATCAGGTTCGTAAATAAATGGTCTACACATTGACACGAACTCTGCGTGCTTTTCTCGAAGTATTTTCTCAGCAGATAAAGGATTTTTGATTCCTCCCACAAGGATTAAAGGGCAATCGTTCATTACTAGTTTTAGTACTTTAGCAGTTGGAAGCAAATAATTTTCGTCTTCCGTTGATTTAACAAGTTTACTAGGTAATGGATTTTTTGAGAATGAGATTGAATCTATCGACCCACCGCTCGGTTCAATAGCATCATACCCAGTATCTACAAGAATTTTAGCAGTCTTTTTCGCTTCTTCTAAAGTTAAACCTCCTGGTATTTCGTCCTGCGTCTGTAATTTAATAATGATTGGAAAATTTTTACCAACTTCGTCTCTAAGATGATTAAAAAGATCAATTAAAATTTTACTCCGCTTTTCCGGATTTCCACCATAATTGTCTGTGCGCTTGTTTGTAAGGGGCGAGATGAAGTTACTAAGTAAATAATCGTGACAGCCGTGCATCTGGACCATATCGTAACCGCTCTCGTAAGCTCTACGACCCACATTTACGAAACATTTAACGATTTCTTTTATTTCTTCCACTGTCAGTTCTTTAGGAACTCGGTTGGTTGCTTTACACAGAATTGGGGAAGGAGCAACAGGGGGATATCTTGGATGAGTACCTTGACGACCTGGATGAAAAATTTGAATAGCGATTCTTACATCCGAATAATCGTGAACAGCATCAACCAATTGTTTTTGTCCCTTTAGATAAGAATCATCGTACAAATAAGATTGATAAGGCCCACCTGTACCTCTGGGGTCTATTGCTACTGCTCCTGTGATTATTAAGCCCGCTCCACCTCGAGCTAAATTAGTATATAATTTAATGAGCTCGTCTGAAACATAACCATATTTAGTTGCGCGCCGTTCGTATGTCGCAGATCGGACAATCCGATTCTTAATGGGAACATTTCCAATTTTCCAAGGACTAAATAGATTTTTTAATTCCATAAGAATTGCTAAACTCTTTTCCTATTTACTATGATATTATTATTTTGAAAGTAAATTATAGTTTATTTTTTTATTGAATTACTACTGCCTGAAGGTAATTGAATTGAAATGTATAAGAAAAAAAATTAAAAAAAGAAAAAGATCTTCTTATTTGATGGAATTCATTTCATTTTAAAAGGTCTGAAATATCCAAGAAGAATTAAATCTTACACACTAATTTAAATAATTAAACTCTGTTTAAATAAATTTAATTCTTACGAAAAGAACATGTAGAATAAGGAATTAATTATGATCCAATAATCCTTCTTAGCTCTGAATAGATCTTAGACAATTCCGAAATCATTTGTATGTTATTTTGTTGAAGATAATATTCAATAAAGCCTGGTAAACCATCTGGAATGCTTATCCAACCTAAGAATTCTTTAATTTCACCTTCTAACTGTGAATCTATGGTGGGAATGCTTTCTTCTTTAATAGCCATTGGATTATTACCAAAATGGGAATCCTCTGCCATATATGAGGTCTTAGAGCTCATTGCCTGTAAAACTCTTGAGATTTCCACAATGGCCGCTCTTCTATCTCCATCATGTATGACATAAGTGATTATTTTCCTTTCTTCGTCTTTCGCGGCGACAATGTGCCCCTCTCCCCGGATAGATGTAGCAACCATCGTATCAATATCACATTGCAACATTGTATATTTTACTCCAGATACGATAATATGACTTGCGCTTTCTGAGTTCCAACTTAAACTTACGTTATCAATATCATTACTAATATCTCAATTATCTGTGGAATATACGACTTCATTTCGCCCTTCAACTATGGCAACTGCATAAATATCAGGGACGATTTTTAACAAGTTATTAATGTAGTCATCGTACGGTATGTACATTGTCATACTAATTTCACCAATCATTCGTTTTGTATCTAATCAAAATCTCCACTTTAATCTTTATAAAGATTAGTTTTTTTTATTTTCGTGGAAATATCCCTATGTTATATCCCTATGTTATATATGGGTTTGTTATTTAAAAATTTTAACTAATAAAATCGATATACATAAAGGGATACAACTTTTTAAGTGTCTAAATTTTTCAATCCAATTGGACAAATTTCTAATAAAAAATACATAATTGACAATTAAGATTAAATTAAAATAATAAATGTGTAAAAGCTAAGTAACAACGCAAAACAGATAAAGGTAGGTATTGCTAAATGCTTGAAAGCACTTTTATAATCAGTTTTAAAATAATTTATACTGTACGAAACGCATGGGTGAATGGGCGTGATTAAATACCCTAGAAATATTGCACAGTATAGAACTACAAAATCTATTAATGGCATCACGAGGAGGGCGTTTTGAAAGAAGTAGATCGGAATTAAAATTAAAAGGGGTAATTGAACTCGACCTGTAGCAAATCCTAGTAAAAAACCGATGCAAATAAATATTAAAAACGGTAATAGTAATGCACCGATTTCTTCAGGCACGCCTGATCTTTTGAAAACTTCTAAAAACCAGAAAATAGCAAATATAAGCAATGGAAATCTCCAGACTTTCATTTTTTTGGTTACTTCTTTTACCCGTGAGGCCGGCATTTTAGCTAACATTAAAGCAATACATAGGCTTATACACAATCCAATGAGTAAAAAAACTTCTGGATAAGTTAGATTAAAAAACGTTCTACCAATAAAATCTATAATAGGTGCAATCATAAGCGGCGTAAAATTACGCATAACTCTTTTAAGGTCGCGTTCAAATTCTTCTGTCGTTATCTCAACGGAACGGAGTAACGTGAAATATCCTATAGTTAGCATAACAATAAATGGAATAATCATAGCTACTACTATGATGTATAACGAAATTCCTGCCAATACGCTAGCTACAATCAAAGTAGATGATAAAGGATAAATTAAAATAAAAACATGGCGATACCAGACATTAATCGCGTTTTTCCGATTAGATGTTATGTTCGAATCTATTTGATCAACAATCGGAGCAGACATTAAAGCACCTCCGGCAATTGGAATCATCCCAAAAAACGCTGGACTGATCATTAGGGCAGTCTTTTTTGATACATTCAATTTTTGAACTAATTCAAGCATTAATCCCGATTCATCCATTATTCCACCAAGTATAGCGATTAGGGCTACTGCCATAGCTAAAAGAATAATCGATGGATTGGTAATTACAGTAATAAAAATGATTAGAATATCTACTTGAGTTAACAACGCAAACAAAAGCGTCCCAACACATAATACTATACCTAACTCTTTCTTAGAAAAAATCATAATTATTGTAAGTACAATAAGAAAGCTTAGCCAAGGCGGTATCACACTACTTGAAATATTTGTTCCCTTAAAAATTACTTCAAATATTTTTTCATTGTTGTAGATTTATTTATTAAAACTATCGAAAACATCCGATATCCAAATTTAACAAAATTAATAATAATAATAATATAAATCTATAAATCTTCAATTGACAACAATGTAAACAAGTTCATTTATGTGTTTGTATAAAAAAAAATATAATTAGATAATTTTAATCCTTTTTTTTTTAAATTATTTTTATTGAATATTATAATGTAAAGCAAATATTTAAAAATTAAATTTCAAATAATTTTTTCATTATTAATTATTATTTTAGAATAAAAAACTCAATTAAGATGTGATATGTAATGTCTATTCTTTTTGAACCCATGAAAATTGGCGAAATTGAAGTTGAGAACCGTTTTGTCCGCTCTGCGACTTGTGAAAATATGGCTAAAGAAAACGGAGAAGTTACTGATGATATTGTAAAAACTATTAGTACGCTTGCCAAAGGAGAAATTGGTCTGATTATTCCAGGATATTTGTATATCCATCCTTTGGGGAAAGCATTTAAGTATCAAACGGGAATTCATAGCGATGATATGATCCTTGGTCTAAAAAGAGTTGTAGAGGTGGTACATCAAGAAAAAGGGAAGATTGCCTTTCAGATAGCACATGCAGGACCTCAGACATATAAGGATCTAATTGGTACTACACCTATTGGACCGTCCCGAAGAGTAATGAATCCCGCTACGATGTTAAAACCAAAAGAAATGAATGAAGACGAAATTAACGAATCTATTCAGGCATTCGTCGATGCGTCAAGGCGAGTTGTTGAAACTGGAGCAGATGCAATTCAATTCCACGCCGCTCATGGCTATTTAATTAGTCAATTTCTCTCTCCTTTTTTCAACCATCGAAAGGACGAGTGGGGTAGTTCAGATGAGAATCGTTTTCGTTATTTAAAGGAGATTATTTTAGAGACCAAAAAAGTGGTACCAAAAGATACGCCTATTTTATTGAAAATTAACGCCCACGATTACACGGAAAAAAAAGGAATAACAGTACCTTTAGCTGCAAAATATTCCGAATGGTTAAAAAACTTGGGAGTCGACTGTTTAGAAATAAGCTGTGGTACCGGACATTACTCCACATTTGCACAATGTCGGGGGAATGTTCCCGTGAAAGAACTTGTACAATCATTCCCTCCCGCTATGCAACCTATAGCAAAAAATGTATTAAAAGAGATGGTAGGGAAATACGATCTCGAGGAAGGGTATAATCTCGAGGCTGCAAAAATCATAAAACCCGTTTTAGGAGATGTTCCTTTAATGCTTGTAGGAGGATTGCGAAGTTTAGATTTTATGGAAGAAATAGTAAAAAAAGGACATGTGGATTTTGTATCTATGTCTCGTCCTCTTATTAGAGAGCCTTTCCTTGTAAAGAATTTCAAAGAAGGAGGGCAGAATATGGCTTCATGTATCTCATGTAATCGTTGTCTTGCTGCACTACCGAACAATTTTCCTACTCGTTGCTATGCTAAAAAGTTTCCCGAAAAAAAATGAAAAATGTCTGATAACTACAGCGTCGATAGGAAACCTTTCTTCGCTTAGGAAAAGACTTATTTAACAAAACAAACTGAAGGTAATCAAAAATGTATTTAAGTAAATTAGGAGCAGGAAAAGATTTTGAGTGGGCTTGAGAAAAAAGAACTTTTAATCCGATTATTTAATGAAACAAGAGAATGGATGGACGATTTTCTCATAGAAGAGCTTAAGAATACAATTGACTATGAAGATCCGGAGATCCAAGAATATTTACGAGTACTTGGTATTTTATTTCACAATATAATGGTCATCACGAAAAAGTTAAATGAAGAGCTTGAATATCAAGTGTCCTCTATTATCTTGAATCATTTTCTTGAAGAAATTAGTAGACTTTGGCCAAAAGATTAAGACGTAATATTTTATTAGAAACAATAATAATAAAGGAGAACCAATACGATAATGAGTTCCGAAAAATTTTATTAAATTTAATTGGTTTTTTGTGTGTTACGTAAAAATCTTACATTATCTACATCTTTAGAGTTTTAAAATTAAAAAAAAGTTATGATTATTAGAATTTAGTTATTATTGGAGCTTTTTTTTCTCTTCTCTCTTCTTTTTCCTATCTGCTTTCTTTTTAATTGGGCAATGTAAAGATCCAGACATAATCGTCCCGAAACATTTATTACAACTAGTACAGAGTGGTGGTGAAAAATCGCCGCTTTTCCACCGGTTTGGAAGGTCCGGTTCATATATAAGGGGTCTTGATATCGCTATGAAATCAGCTATTTTTTCTTGTAGAATTTTTTCTGCGCTTAGTGGGTTTCTTACACCTCCCATGAGGATAATGGGGCAATCTTTCTTAATTTGCTCTAACCTTTCCGCGCTTGGAAGAAAATAATTTTCGTCTTCAGGTGTTTTGACTACTGCGCTTGGATAAGGCTTCTCTCCCATAGCTACTAATTCGAATCCCCCTCCACTTGGTTCAATTGCGCAATAACCGACATCAACGAGCAACTTAGCAATTTCCATCCCTTCATCTAGGGTTAAACCTTCCGGAATAAAATCATTGGTTTGTAGTTTTAGAGTTATTGGAAATTTTTTTCCCATCTCGTCTTTTACCTGATTGTATATATCTACCAGTATTTTTGCTCTGCTTTGAATATCTCCTCCATATTCATCTTTACGCTTGTTTGTAAATGGAGAGAGAAAATTACTGAGCAACCAACCGTGGCCAGCATTTAATTGGACTAAATCATATCCGCTTTCATAGGCTCTTCGGCACGCTTCCACAAAATTTTTAATAATTTCTCTAATCTCTTCGATTGTCAATTCCCTAGGAGTTTTTTTAGTTACTATGTGAAGGATAGGCGATGGCGCAACTGGTTGAATATTTGGATTAAAGCTACCTCGACCAGCGTGACTTAATTGTGGAGCTATTTTAACTCCAGAATATTCGTGAACAGCGTCCACTAATTTTTTGTGTCCTGCTATTTGAAAATCATCGTCCAAACAAAGTTGAGCATTAGCGTTCTTGCCAATTTGATCAATTGAAGTAATCTCCGTAATTATTAATCCTGTTCCGCCTTCAGCTAAAGTTGTATAAAATTCTATTTGTTGTTCGGTTGGATTCCCATCTTTAGATGCCATATTAGTAAAGGTTGCCGAACGTATTATACGATTTTTAATTTGAACTTTTCCAATTCTTCCTGGACTAAAAAGAGTTATTAACTTTTCCATTTTTAATTTTTCCATCTATTTTAATTAAAATTTTTATAAATTTTTATCTTAAGAGAATTTAAAATTAATTATTAATTATTATTTTTCCTTTTTATTTATAAGAATTATTTTAAAAATTACAAAATTATTTGCTTAAGAAATAGAATTAAACAGGAACTGTGAGAGTTTATGTCGAAAAATTATTCTAAATTTGTGAGGACATTTATAGAAACTAACAAAGATATGTTGATAAGTATTAGCGACCAAATATGGGAGTTTGCGGAAATCGCTTTGAAGGAATATAAATCTTCCGAATTATTAGCAAATACATTGAAAGATGTTGGTTTTAAGGTTGAAATCGGTGTAGCTGATATGCCAACTGCATTTGTAGCCAGTTATGGTACTGGAAAACCCATAATCGCTATTTTAGGCGAATTTGATGCTTTACCGGGACTCAATCAAGTTGCCGAGCCAATACAAAAATCACTGAAAGAGGGTGCCCCTGGGCATGGTTGTGGACATAATCTTTTGGGAGCGGGATCTTTAGGGTGCGTTTTAGCAGTTAAAGGAGCTATTGATACCGGAATTGCAAAAGGAACTATAAGATTTTATGGATGTCCTGCTGAGGAGCGTTTTAATGCTAAAGGTTGGATGGCTTTAAATGGTCTTTTTGATGGTGTTGATATTACTTTAACGTGGCATCCTGCTTTTTTAAATATGTTAAATGTGTGGTCCGCTTTAGCATTAAATTCGGTTTTATTTAAATTCTATGGTAGAACCGCTCACGCTGCTGGTGATCCTCATAATGGCCGTAGTGCTTTAGATGCTGTTGAGCTCATGAATGTAGGTGTGAATTATCTTCGAGAACATGTAATAAGTGATGCTCGAATGCATTATGTCATTACCAATGGTGGGAATGCACCTAATGTTGTACCAGAATATGCAGAGGTATGGTATTATATTCGTGCACCTCAACGTCATTTAGTTGAAGAGATATACGAAAGAGTAGTAAATATAGCGAAAGGAGCAGAATTAATGACAGAAACAAAATTAGAAGTTGAATTTTTAAGTGGAAGTTATAATCATCTTCATAATGAGATAGTTGGTGAAGTCTTATATGAAAATATGAGAAAAATTGGTCATCCAAGGTTTAATAAGGAAGAGCGAAAGTTTGCTGAAGAATTAAGAAAGACAGTATCCCCTCACTGGATGGATGGTTATACAAGATATATCCCAGCTGATTTTAGGGAATTAGCTAAAACCGTGTTAAGTCAACCTTTAAATAACATGATAGTTCCAATCCTCGGTAAAGGTCAAAGCGCACCTGGTTCGACTGATGTAGCCGATGTGAGCTGGTTCACTCCTTTAGGAGAAATTGAAACAGCTTGTTTCGCAATGGGCACTCCAGGTCATTCTTGGCAAAATGCTGCCGCAGCGGGAATGAGCATCGGACATAAAGGTATGTTAACGGCAGCAAAAGTGTTAGCATTATCAGCGCTCGAATTCATGAATAAAACTGAATTGGTTGAAAAAGCACAAAAGGAATTTCAGGAAAAAATTAAAGATAAGCCTTATAAATCACCTTTTCCTGAAGGACTTAAACCTCCCATCCTTTGGATTAAAAAAGGAGCAAATAATTGAGAATAAATAAGAAAGTGTCGCAAAACTTTATCGAATTTAATTAAAAGTTTAAGTATTTTTAAAAAAAACTATAAAGATATTTAGAGAAAATAAGTTCTTTTCTCTTAAGATTATAGGTATAGAAATCTTTTTTTATCAAAGAAATTTTAAAACTACTATGGTAAACTCAAATGAAAGTGAAAAACCGCTATATTTAGATCCTACTCAACCTATTGAAAAAAGAGTCGAAGATTTAGTCTCAAGAATGACAATCAAGGAAAAGGTTGCTCAACTCGGGTCGTATTACGCAACTGACCTTACGGATTTGAACGAATTATCTCTTGAAAAAATAGAACGATTAATTAGCAAAGGGGTGGGACAAATTACTAGAATAGGCGGAACTTTGAATAGCATCCCAGAGATTTCAGCAAAGATAGCAAATGGTTTACAAAAGTTCTTAAAAAAGCGAACGCGCTTAGGAATACCAGCAATTGTTCACGAAGAATGTTTATGTGGGTATACTGCTAAAAAAGCCACAGTATTCCCCCAAATTATTGGAGTAGCGTCAACATGGGATCCAGAATTGGTAGAAGCTATGACTAGAAAAATTAGTGAACAAATGCGTATAGTTGGAGCTCATCAAGGATTATCACCTGTTCTTGATATTGCACGAGATCCAAGATGGGGCCGCACAGAAGAGACTTTTGGTGAAGATCCTTACCTCGTATCACGGATGGGCGCCGCATATGTAAAAGGTTTACAAGGCGATTCGTTAAAAACAGGGATAATTGCAACTGCGAAGCATTTTTTGGGTTACGGATTATCCCAAGGAGGACGAAATTGGGGTCCCTCATTTATCCCAGAAAGAGAGCTACTGGAAGTGTTTGCAAAACCATTTGAAGCAGCAATCCACGAAGCTAATATAGGATCTATTATGAATTCCTATAGCGAAATTGATGGAATTCCTTGTGGGATTTCCCGCAAAATTCTGACCGAATTACTACGAGATAAGCTCGGTTTTAAAGGTATTGTGGTTTCAGATTACGGCACAATAGAACTTAATTGTAAAATGCATCGAGTGGCAATGAATTCGACCGAAGCTGCAATTCTTGCATTTAATGCTGGTCTTGAAGTTGAACTTCCAAGAACTTCAGGATTTGGAAGAGCATTTGTAAGAGCTGTTGAAAAAGGTAGGGTTAGCGAAGAAGCGTTGAATAAATCAGTGGCTCGTATATTAACGAAAAAATTCGAACTCGGTCTATTTGAAAATCCGTATGTTGATGAGGATAAAGAAAAAATCGCAGAAGTTTTTACAAATCCTGAAAATAAGAAATTAGCGCGGGAAATTGCTCGAAAATCCATAATATTATTAAAAAACGACGAAAATCTTTTACCCCTTAAAAAAGACATAAAATCTCTTGCCGTAATCGGTCCCAACGCTCATAGTGCCCGCAATTTACTTGGTGATTATACTTTTGTGGGTCAATTTGAAGCCACTGTGAGCAATGCTACAGGCATTAGTGAGCTTTCCAAAGAACAAGAAGCTTTATTTAAACAATTATTTGATGAAAAAAACCCAGATTCGTTTACTCGAGCATCTTATGATATCATAAGTATTTTGGAAGCTATAAAAGAAAAAGTGTCAGAAGGCACAAAAATCGCTTATTCTAAAGGGTGTGAAATTCAAAGCGATGATAAAAGTGGGTTTAAAGAAGCAGTCGATATAGCAACAAAATCTGATGTAACAATTCTTGTAATGGGGGAAAAAGCGGGATTGACAAGGGAGTGCACTAGTGGTGAATCTCGGGATCGTTCCAGCTTAAAATTACCCGGCGTTCAAGAAGATTTAGTTCGCGAAATTCACGCAACAGGCGGCCCAATAGTCTTGATATTAATAAATGGGCATCCTCTTTCAATTTCATGGGAAAAAGAGAACATTCCGGCAATCTTAGAGGCATGGTTGCCAGGCGAAGAAGGCGGCACTGCCGTTGCTGATGTTTTATTTGGTGATTATAATCCAGGAGGAAAATTACCTGTCTCTGTTCCTCGAAGTGTAGGTCAAATTCCACTCTATCATAACTGTAAACCTACTGGTAGCATTTCCGTTTGGGCGTGGAATTATGTTGAAGAAAACACAACTCCATTATTCCCTTTTGGTTATGGCCTTAGTTATACGCAATTTAAATACGAAAATTTGGTAATAAATAAATCGCGTGTCGATTCGAAGGATAAAATTGAGATTTCTGTAGATGTTAGGAATGTTGGTAAGGTTCGTGGTGACGAGGTTGTACAATTATATTTACACGATGCGGAAGCAACTATTACACGCCCGTTGGAAGAATTATTTGGCTTTAAACGGATAACCTTAGACCCTGGAGAACAGACTACAGTAGAATTCACAGTTTCAATGAAACAACTTGGATTTTACAACGAAAATATGGAATATATCGTAGAACCTGGAAAAATTGATGTTTATATTGGCAGCATCCACGCAAACCACAGTTCAGAACAATTAGATCTTTTTAAAGATCTTCTCGCACATAAAGATGTGAAAATGAAAGGCTTTTTCACAATTACAGGTGAAACCTTAGATTTAAGTCGAGATAAAGAGTTTTTTTCTAAAGTTAAGGTTATCAAAAAGTAAAATTAATAGAATTAATCGTTAATAGAATTAATCGTATAAGTTCTTTCTTTAGTAGGTTTTATTACTTTCTTTTTTTCTTTTTAATTTATCTTCCTTTCATAAAATTTTTTCGGAAGGTGGAATAAACCCCACTTTCCTAATCATGAAAAAAAGAAATTTTAAAATTTTTACAAACAATATAGTAATAACAATTAAAATTCATGTATATTAATAACCCAAATAAATTCAAGGATAAAATTATGTATTCAAAACCTAAAAAAATTGGAACAATAGAAATCAAAAATAGATTCGTTAGATCCGCCACATATGAAGGCATGGCCACTGAGGAAGGACATGTGACAGATAAACTCATAGAACTTTATAAAAATTTAGCTGAAGGAGGAGTGGGATTAATAATTACTGGCTATGCTTACGTTCAAAAAAGTGGAGTAGCGTGGGATAAACAAATGGGAGTATACAACGACGATTTATTACCGGGATTAAGTAAACTTGCAGATACCGTCCATAAACATAGTCAAGATTGTAAAATTGCTTTACAAATTGTGCATTGTGATCGGCAATCTTATCATTTAGAAAATACTTTAGCCCCGTCTGCAGTATTGGATAAATTGACTAGAAAAATGCCGAAAGAAATGTCTATTGAAGAAATAAGAGAAACCATCGAAGCTTTTGCTCAAGCAGTAAGGAGAGTAAAAGAAGCAGGATTCGATGCTGTCCAACTTCATGGTGCTCATAGATATTTAATTAGTGAATTCTTATCTCCATACACAAATAAAAGAACGGACGAATATGGAGGGAGTACGGATAATAGAGTAAAATTTGTTGAAGAAATCTATAATAGAAGTGTAGAATTAGTAGGAAAAGATTTTCCAATTTTAATTAAAATGAATGGTGTTGACTTTTTAGAAGGTGGACTTACAGTAGAAGAGTCTAAGAAAATAGCAGAAAAGCTTTCAAAAATAGGTTTTGCTGCGATTGAAATCAGCGGTGGCATGTGGGAAGTATGTAAACGTAGTAAAAAAGAACTTGGTTGGAAACCTACTTTTATACCCGAAAGCCGAATGTTTGTAGGTACTAAAAATGAGGTTGCTTATAACTTACCATTTGCTAAAGAAATCAAGAAGGTAGTAGATGTACCCTTGATAGTAGTTGGAGGAATCAATTCGCTCGATTTGGTTGAACAAATTTTAACGGAAGGGAGTGCTGATTTTTTATCTTTCTGTAGACCTATGATTCGAGAACCTGACTTACCAAATAGATGGTTAAAAGGAATTGGAGATCGTACTGTCGAATGTATTTATTGTAATGGGTGCATGTCAAGCTTAGTTACTACTGGTATTCGATGTGTTAAGAAAGAACCGTCTGAATAATTGTTCCAATAATGAATTATATGAATTAAATAACAATAAAAAGGAGGTTGAAAAAAATTATGTATTCTGAACCTAAAGAAATTGGGACAATCTTGATTAAAAATAGATTCGTAAGATCTGCAACTTACGAACGAAGAGCCGCTAAAGATGGAAGCGTAACGGACGAACTCTTACAATTTTATAAAGCTTTAGCCGAAGGGGGCGTTGGGTTAATAAACACAAGTTTTTCCTATATCCAACCAATTGGTCAAGCATTTCCAAACCAAATTGCGATAAATAATGATAACCTAGTACCCGGATTAAGAAAACTCGCAGAAATAATCCATGAGAACGGCGATGGATGCAAGGCTGTCGTACAAATAGGTCATTGCGGTCGTGAATCTATGTTCTTGGAAAACACCGTAGCTCCCTCTGCCGTTCTTGAACTTATGTTCAATAGTATGCCAAAAGAAATGACAATTGAAGAAATAGACGAAACTATAGAAGCATTTGCTCAAGCAGCAAGGAGAACAAAAGAAGCAGGTTTCGATGGAGTTCAACTTCATGCCGCTCACGGATATCTCTTAAGCGGATTTCTATCACCTTACACCAACAAAAGACAAGACAAGTATGGTGGAAGTACGGAAAACAGAGTCCGAATTATTGAAAATATTTACGAAAGAACTGTGGACTTGGTAGGAAAGGATTTTCCGATTTTAATAAAGATGAATGGCGATGATTTTTTAGAAAATGGACTTACAGTAGAAGAGTCCAAGAAGATTGCAAAAATGCTGTCAAAAATGGGATTTGCTGCCATTGAAGTTAGTGGAGCTATGTGGGATGTCGCATTACGTACGCAGGAGGAGCTAGGTTTCCTACCGGTATTCATCCCTGAAAGCAGAGTTGATATAGATTCAAAGGATAAGGAAGCATATAACTTACCGTTCGCAAAGGAAATTAAAAAGGTTATCGACGTGCCTTTAATTATGGTTGGTGGAATAAGATCTATTGATGTGATAGAAAAAATACTAAAAGAAGGGGACGCAGATTTCGTTGCCCTAAGCCGACCACTCATTCGAGAACCAGATCTTCCAAATAAATGGCTTAAAGGAATAGGAAGTGAAACTTGCGAATGTATTTCCTGTAATGCTTGCCTAGGAAGTACCACAACAGGACAACTTCGATGTCTTCAAAAAGAATCCTAATAATATTATAGCTTTTTTTTTAATTATTAATCTTGTTAAGAAATAATTAATATAATTATCTTTAATTTCAGTAGAAAAAGTAAATGTCTTAAAAATCAACATTAAATTCTTTTAGAGAAATATCTTAATATTGAATAATAAAAAATATTAGTATAGGTTAAGAAAGTAAATGACAGATGAGATAAATTATAAGGAGTTTTTCGAGAATAGGGCAGGGTTATCCGACAAGGACGAATACATGCACGATTTTGAAAAGGATTTTGGACAATTTCCGCGTTACCACAACGAAAGTTGGTATTTTAATTTTATTGATCGCCCAAATAAATTTTATTTTGTAACTCGTTTATCGCTTCATATGGATACTAAGAAATCTAAAATATAACAACCAACGTGAATATAGTGAGTTACAGGAAATATTATACTTTCTACCACATCACGTGTTAATAAATTACGCCGAACACTTTTAGAAAACAGTGCGATTAGATCATTAGTTACTTCATCACTCATATCCCCTAACATAATAATTCCTCGACATATACCATTCTTTGAATAGACTTAACTGAAAGCTATAAATCATTTCTTCTTATAATGGAATTTTCTAAATTCTTATAAATTTTTATAAATAATCAGAAGGTTAATTAGGATATGAATTATTATGATCCTAGAGGAAAAATATGAGTAAAAAAACGAATGAAAAAGAGGATTTACTTAACTGTTGTGCTGATTCCACTATTCCACAGTCTTTTTCTGGAGTTTTTCGGTTAATATATAAAATTAATAAACAGATAGAAAAGTTACAGCGTAATAACATTCAAACTACAAACCTAACGCCTACACAATATTTAATTTTGAAGCAGTTGTGGGAAAATGATGGACGACAATTTAAGGAATTAGCAGATTTATGTTCTTGTTCTAGATCTACTATCACAGGAGTCATTGATACTATGGAAAAAAATAAATTAGTTAAACGAGAAGCAAACCTCGAGGATAGAAGGAGTTTATTCGTCAAACTTACAGAAAAAGGTAAAGAATTAGAAAAAACGGCTCCTAAGTTAGATTCATTAATGAACAATTGTTGTCAAGGCTTCAATCAAGATGAACTTAAAATGTTAGGAAGTTTACTACAAAAACTTTTTGATTCCTTAAAATTTTAATGGATTGGTTACATTTCTCTTTGCGTTGTTGCTATGAACCTTGAAATTCAAATTCCGATAATAGTTCGGATCCGAACAATTCGAAACCTTTAAATAAATAGTTTGATATTTAATTATTAAGATCCTTACTATTTTATAGGATGGTTAAAAGTAATAAAAATATAAAAGAAAAATATAAAGGATGTAAAAAATGGTAGAAAATAAAGATGAAGATGAAGTACGAAAAACTGTAAGAAAGAGATACGCCAATATAGTAAGAAATTCAAGTTCTTGCTGCGGTCCTAGCACTAATACAACCTCATCGTGTTGTGGCCCCCAGACAAACACTAATATAGCCTCTTCGTGTTGCGGTCCAAGTAGTAGCAATAATTTAGCCGATAGAATTAGTTCTGGTATTGGATACTCTGAGCAAGAAATTGAAAGCGTTCCTCAAGGATCAAATTTAGGTTTAGGCTGTGGAAATCCAACCGCTCATGCTTCTATTAAGGAAGGTGATGTAGTTCTCGATCTTGGCTCTGGAGCGGGATTTGATGTTTTTCTGGCATCCCAAAGAGTTGGTAAAGAAGGAAAAGTTATTGGAATAGATATGACTCCAGAAATGATTGATAAAGCTCGAGAAAACGCAATACAAGGTAATTACGAAAATGTAGAATTTAGGCTTGGTGAGATCGAAAACCTTCCTGTTGCGGACAACACAGCCGATCTTACGATTTCCAATTGTGTAATTAACCTATCACCTAATAAAGAGAAGGTATTTCAAGAGATTTTTCGAGTCTTAAAACCAGGAGGAAAAATAATGATTTCTGACATAGTTTTATTGAAAGAACTACCAGATTTCGTAAAAAATAGTATTGATGCTTATGTAGGCTGCGTTTCGGGTGCACTTTTAAAGGAAGAATATATAAGAACGATCCAAAATTCAGGATTTCAAGATGTTAAAATTATTCAAGAAACGACATTTCCAGCAGATTTTTTGGCAAATATTCCAAATATAGATTCTTTACTCGAAAAATTTAACTTAACATTTGAGGAAATAGGTGAAGTGGCAAAAACTGTAGTGAGCGTAAAAGTACAAGGAATTAAACCTAATTAAAAATTATATCACTAATTTTTTAATCACTTTAAATTAATCAAATTGTTCAATCAAATAATATCATAAATGGGTATAAAAATGAAAAGGAAAGGTATACATGAACCAACAATAGAAGATATTATTGAATTAAGCGGTATTGAAGCTTTACATCCTGGAGGAATGGCATTAACAAGAAGAGTTGCTGAAGTTTCTGGATTAAAAACGGGGATGAAAATCTTAGATGTGTCCAGCGGAAGAGGAACACAGTCTATTTTTTACGCAAAGGAATACGGGGTTGAGGTTATAGGTGTGGATCTTTCTGAAGAAATGATTCAAGCTTCAACCGACAATGCCAAGAAAGAAGGGGTTGAAAAAGTTACATTCAAATTAGGCGACTCTCAGGATTTACCATTTGGAGATAATTTGTTCGATGTAGTCATTAACGAATGTGCGGTTGGAATTCCTGACGACTCTCAAAAAGTATTGAACGAAATGGTCCGAGTTGCTAAACCTGGAGGAGTTGTCGTAATTCACGAGTCAACCTGGCGCAAAAAATTTACAGACGAAGAAAAAGACGAATTTTCTGAGAGATATGGAACAACTCCTTTAGAATATGACGAATGGATAACTATGCTCAAAAAAGCCGGCTTCAAGGAAATAATTACTGAATTTGACGAATGGAGTAAACCTGAGATGTTTTGGAAAATTAGAAAAGATCGAGATGTAGAGCATTATACAAAAGTTCTGACGCCTTCTGAGTTGAAAAATACAATGGCAAAAATAGTACAAAAATACGGACAAAAAGCTTTAAATAAAGCGCTTGAGAATCAGAAAATATTTTTCGACGCTGTTCTTGATGGCAAATTGGGTTATTGTTTATTTAAAGGTATAAAATAAAAATTTCATTTATTTTTTGGGATTCATCCTTCTTTTTTTTCCATTTTATATTGAAAAGGAAAATGAATAAATTAAACAAGAATTATATCACTTGATATTTTCAGGACGTAATACTGATCGTTTTTAATAAATCAGTAAATTTTCATTCTATTATCATTATAAAAAATGTTATCATTTAATACTATTATAAATGAGATTAACTGAACAAATTCAAGTATCGCGTTCAAAGGAATTGTCTCATTTATGCCATTTAGCAAAGAATCTTTACAATTTGGCTAATTGGTACGTGAGACAGGATTTCTTTCATTTGAATAATATCCTCAATTATTACGATTTGGATTTCGTTCTTAAACACAAAGAAGCGTATAGGAATTTACCTTCTCAGACATCACAACAAATACTGAAAATAGTAACGAGAAATTGGAAATCTTACTTTAAAAGTCTAAGAGAGTATAGAAAAAATTACAGAAAGTTTAAGAAAAGTCCACAAATTCCCAAATACAAAAAGAATCTCGAGAGGATTGTTTAGAACTTCTAACGGAACGATTATTAACGCTGATGTAAATGCGGGATATAATATAATGAAAAAAGCATTCCCAAATTCCGTGACGGTTGATGGGATAGAGGCATTCGGATTGATGCCGCAGATAATTTATCAGAAGATATACGATAATATTATTTGAAATAAAATGAGTATATTTTTATTCATTTTGATGATCTAAATACAATCTGGTTTTATTGTTTATTATCCAACATTTTAAATTATTTTAAATATTAATATAATTATAAGGTGAAAAATAAAAATGTCGTATTTTTATAGTCCTAGTATAATATACGGAAGTGGTGCCTTGGACTTTTTAGTAAATGTTTCAGGAGAGAAATGTTTTATTGTAACTGATAAAAATCTTGAAGAATTGGGAATCCTAAAAATATTAACCGATAAACTCGAAAGTCTTGGAAAGAACTACGAAATTTTTAGCGATATCGTCCCAGATCCTCATGAAGATGGCGTGTATAAAGCAAAGGAAAAATGCATTGCGTATGAGCCTGATATAATTATTGCACTTGGAGGGGGTTCTGTTATTGATACAGCAAAGGCAACTTGGGCGTTATATGAACTTCCCGAAATTACACTTGACAATTTAGCATTGAATAGGGAACTTTTTAAGATTAACACGGGTAAAAAAGCGAGAATGGTTATCATTCCAACTACTTCTGGAACAGGTTCTGAGGCAACTTTAGGTGTGATTATATCCAGATTTCAGGAGTATAATAGTATATGGAGAAAAATGGAACTACCTCATATAGGACTCGTTCCTACTTTTGCTATAGTAGATCCCGTTTTCCCAGCAGAAATGCCACCACAATTAACAGCTAATACCGGATTTGATGCCTTAGCACACTCGCTGGAAAGTGCGATTACTATATGGAGAAACGATATTAGCGATGCTCTTATCTTAAAAGCCGTAGATCTAATATTTAAATACTTACCTCTCGCATATAAAGATGGCAAAAATATGAAAGCAAGAGAAAAAATGCATCTTGCTGCAACTATGGCTGGTTTAGCGATGAGCGCTTCAATGGCTCATATAGGCCATACATTAGGCCATAGTTGGGGGGCAGTTTTTCATGTACCTCATGGCAAAAATGTGGGGATCTTCCTTCCCTATGTTTTACAATATTGCATGAACGATACCGATGAGGCTAATAAATCAACTGAAATATTAGGAACACTTGTAAAACAATTGGGATGGGCTAAATGGGACGAAGATACTAAAAAAGCTGCATATATTCTAATTGATAGAGTAAAGCAGCTACAAAAAGAGGTTGGCTTTCCAAATAAACTCCAAGATTTAGGAATTTCTAGAACTGACCTTGAAAATAACATAGATAATTTAATTAGCTTATGCTATCAAAGTCCTATATGTACCGCAGGTCCGAGATCTCCATCTACGGAAGAATGGGAAAATCTCTTTATATTTGCTTACGAAGGGAAAGATATAGATTTTTAATTATATCTTTTTTTTGTTTTTTTTTATCTGAATAGGATTTAAAAGTAGAGAAATTATGTTTTTCTATGTTTATCATATCCATAATAGTCGCTTATTTTATTATTCTGTGCATCTGATTTTCCATCGTGCCCTTCCCTTTAATTATTTTACCGTTCCAAGTACCATTTGCGTTGAGTATATAGTCAGTAATGTATTCATTTTCTTTACCCATCGATCCCTTACGTGAAAATTTGGAGGCGGACACCATATTTAGATCTAGCAGGGGATTACCTGAAGAATCTTTTCCAGCCGTGACTTTCCATTCTATTGGAACTTTAGTTGGAATATCTACATCTTCACCGTAAGCTATTTCTTTTATTTGGAAATTCCCAGTTTGGAAATGGTACCACTTACCATTCATTACGGCTGCTCCCTCACCAACTTCAAAAATTCCTTCATCCTCAAGATCTAGGGAGATATAAAAAAGATGAACTGCTCCTTCAGGAAATTGTAAATTAAGCCACCTCCAATCATATACGTGTAAAGTTGAAAATATACCTAGACCATGTTCGATTATACCTCTTCCATTAGAAATATTAATTTTTTTTCCATTTATTTCTATTTCTCCTGTTACTTTTATGGCAAACATATCGTAATACCGGATGGACATTGAAGGAGTAATTATAACTCGATCATTGTTATATACTAGAACTCCTTTTGGGTCTAACGATTCGAAAGTTAGGTTTCCTTTAATATCCATTTTTTTGTCGTGGAAAATTAATTTATAGCCTTCTTTCCATATTCCATCAAATTCGAGATCACACGCTCTTATATTAATTTCTTGGTGAAACCTTGTTTTAGAAAGATTTTTAAAAATTCCACGATTAGAAACTTTTACCCAAATGCTTGATTTATAAGTTTCAGAGTGAAGAAAAGTATCAATAAATGAAAATGGTAAAGATGGCGCGTTGACCCAGAAAAAACGATAAACAGTATCGAAAATATCCTGAGAATCTCCTTCTTTAGAGTTGAACATAACATATATCATTCCTTCTTCCATTGGCCCTCCCGTACCTTCAGTAGATGGCATAATAGGCTCTTTAAGTAGTTTATTTTCTCTTATAAAATTCTCAATTTTATTCCTGTTAGCTCTTTTTAACTTGATAATGGTTCTAGAGTTTTTCAAGAGGAATTCTTTTCCAGATTCCCCGAAGGCATTATTAACAAAGTCCACAAACGCATTGTTAATTTTATCTAATAATTTCTCTTTTTCTTCTTCTTCTTCTTCACCCATTTTTTATATACCTTCTTTTGTAATTATCTTTCATTTGCTTTTAACAAACGAAAAATTCGTTCTTATTTAATTTTTATTATTATAATCATTGAGTAAACTATCAAAATAAGATAAAAAAAAGAAAAGTCCATTGTTTCTTATTTCATTTTTAGGTTAAAAAAAACCAAAACTATTTATATAATTACGTCCAAAGTTTTAATTAAACTTAAATTGGTTTTTTTATGAATGATAAAGAAAAAAATTTTAGTGATGCTTATTCAAATAAAAAAGCAGCAGCATATAGTGTTAGCCAAATAGTAAATACAGCAGCGTTTCAGTCCTTTTCACTTTTAATATTTACGTTCTATTATGCTGTGGTTGGAATTAATGTCATTTTAATTTCTATAGGTTTTATAATATGGTCTATATGGAATAGTATAAATGATCCTATGTTAGGTTATATTTCAGACCGCACACATACTAGATGGGGGCGCCGTTATCCTTATATTATGGCTTCGATTATTCCATTAGCAGTAATAATGATTCTATTGTTTACTCCACCAATATCTATGGGTATAACTGATGAACTTACCAATTTCGTATATTTTCTTATCATAATTCTTATCTTTGAGCTATTTTTTACAATGTTTGATTTAAATTTGATATCATTATTTCCTGAATTATTTATTACTAAAGAACAAAGAGAAAAAGCTAATGCAATCAGAATGACATTTTATATCGCTTCATTAATCATAGCTTTTATTTTGCCAACAATATTTATTCCAGATTGGTCGGATCCAAAATACTTAAGAGAATTCCAAATTTTTGGCATATTTATTGCTATAATTATAGTAATTTTCGGCATTATTTTCTTAAAAGTTAGTCCAAAGGAGAGAGCCGAATTTAAAGATGATTATAAAAGGGCACCAGGCTTCATCACTGCCCTAAAAACGTGCGGTAAGAACAAGACATTTATACGGTATGTTCCAGCCGAAGTGGCACTTTGGTTCGTAATAGGGATGATAACTACAATAATACCACTTTACGATAAATTTGTCTTAGGTATCGGAGAAGGAGAAACAATGTTTTTGGGACTAATATTAATACTTTTATTTATCTCAACAGCAGTTTTTATGAATATTCTGTGGAAGCCATTGGTTCGAAAAATTGGTACTAGAAAATCATTTTTAATTTCTTTATTAGTCTGGTTTTTAACGATGGTTCCATTAATGTTTATTCAAGATAGATGGACAGCAATGATCGTGTTTTTCCTAATGGGAATAGGTTTATCTGGTCCGATATATTTTGTCGATTTAATTCTTGCTGATATTATTGATGAGGACGAGGTAAATACAAAAACTCGTAGTGAAGCAAGTTATTACGGAATAAAAATATTCTTCATTAGATTATCTACTGTTTTTGTATTTTTAACTATTGCTTTAGTATTTACAAATGTCGGGTGGACAGTGTTTGCACCCGAAAAGGTGACTCCGCAAATAATTTTCGGATTAAGAGCTTTAATGTTTATTTTTCCTGCAATTGCGTTAGGGATTGCCTTTTTGGCGGTATATTATTACCCTTTACATGGGGAAAGGCTAAAGAAAGTAAAGGAAGAAGTCCAGATAATACACGAGGAAAAGAGAGCAAACCTTTAATTTCTATTTTTTTTTAATTAATAAGATTTTATTTAATCCACTTTTTTAGAGTTTTTTTATAAGCATCTTTAATTTTATTATATTTATGTCTAAATGGAAAGAATTAGATGAAAAGTTGAATAAATATCTTAGACTAGCGACTTTTCCGATAGGCGTGAAATTATTTGAAGATAAAGAAGAGATAAAAAAAATAAATTTTTTGAAAACGCCAGATGAGAAGATCGCCCTATGTCAAATGTTCAGCTATTCTAGATATTACGGTTGGACGATGGGATGTACCAAGGAGGATAATTTATGTCCTCTTGCGGAAATTGCTCTCGGTTTTGAACAAGCGTACAAACTTTTTGAAGAAGGGTCTTTTTTTGTAGGGAGATACAACAAAACAAAAGAAGCAGCGAAGAAAACCACTGCGAGTATGCCAAGACTACCGTATGGGAAATTCAATGCGGTAGTCTCAGGGGCTTTAAACCGGATAGATTTTGAACCAGATCTCATTTTAATTTGGGGAAATTCGGCTCAAATAATGAGAATCATTCAAGGTGATTTGTGGAAAAAAGGAGGAAGGATTACAATGTCCACATTTTGTGATGGAGTTTGCGCAGACACGCTCTCACAAGCTTACATTACGGGAGCTCTTCAAGTTGCGTTTCCTTGCCTTGGAGATCGTCGCTTTGGAATGGCTAAAGATACGGATTTAATAGCGTCAATACCATTTGGAATTGTCAACGATATAATAGACGGATTAGAAAAAACTCATAAAGCAGGTACGAGATATCCTATACCATTTCAACTCTCAACGCCTGAATTTTTTGTTAAATTAAAGAAACAATTAGAAAAAGCTAAAAAAAGCTAAAAAGAATTAAATATATTTTTTCTTTCTTCTTTAATTTTTAATTGTCGTTATCAATAGTATGAAAATCGATATCTCTTGTGATGTGTTCATCGTGTAGAACATTGTCAATAGATAACACAAACCCTAAAAGTATACACCTATCAGTTTGAGATTCATAAATTTTTAAAACATAGGTTTCTCGATAATCAGATGTCGAACCTAAAATGATCTCTTTCCATGTATCTGCTCTCTCGATTTCAGCTATTATTTTTCCTATAGTAATGTCTATGATTTTATAAGAACGCCCCATGTAATCGCCTTGTGCATCATACCATCTATTTCCTATAGGATCTTCCAAGTAGAATTTGGGATTATCTTGAGAAATTACCTCCTTTTTAATTCTGGCAACTACGGTTCCAGTTGAATCTTTTATAACTTGAGTTTCGTGAACAGAAGTAGTTTCTTTGTAAATTGTGGCTGAAATTGAATTATCTAATTCTCTAAGCTTAACTATGTTGCCAAACTCCGAAATTATTCTCTCAACTTTACCAATTGTTTTTTCATTTTCGTCTAAAATATAGCCATTTGCGTAATATAAAGAATCTTCCTTGAAAACGTAATAATTTCTATTAATATCAAATAAAGCACTTTGAGAACAAAATTTTTTTAAGTTTGATTTTGATGTATTGCTAATATTTGAAGATAATTCGGCACCACAGTTTGCGCAAAACTCTTGATTTGAAATTCTAATCTCTGTTCCGCATTTAGAGCAGTACATGGTAGCTTTTCTTTAGGCTTTAGGCAGTAAATTTAATTTTTAATAAAAAAAAACTAATTAATCGTTTATATTAAAAAACAATCACAATTTTTAATTCTTAATCTTTAAAAATAATAATAAAGCGCTAAAATAAATGTTTAGTAATGGCATCAGATTATAACAAGCTTTCTGAAAATCTTTCACAGAAATTCAAGAAAATTGTAGGGGGTGAAAATTCTTTTTCAGAATACGAAATTAGATGGTGTTACGCTTTTGGACCCACTGTATTTGAAAAATCTTGGATGCCAGAATTAATTTTAATGCCTCAAAATACGAATCAGATCTCAAAAATTTTGAAGTTAGCAAATGAAAATAAAATACCAGTTACCCCTAGAGGGAGTGGTACGAGCTTATCTGCGGGATCGTTAAGTGCGTATGGAGGTATAATTTTAGATTTAAGCCAAATGAATAAGATTATTTCAATTGATATTGAAAATAATTTAGTCGAGATAGAACCTGGTGTGGTGTGCGACGATTTAAACGGGAAACTAGCAAAATACGGTTATTTTTTTCCCCCAGATCCGGGATCTAGCTCAGTTTGTACCGTTGGTGGAATGGTTGCAGAGAATTCCGGGGGAATGCAAGCTTTCAAATACGGGGTTACTAAAGACTATGTATTATCAATAGAAGTCGTATTACCTGATGGAAAAATCGTAAATTTTGGCACAAATGTCCTTAAGTCCGTTTCCTCCTATAATTTAAAAGATTTATTTGTGGGTTCAGAAGGGACTTTAGGAGTTTTTACCAAAATTGGACTAAGAATTAGGCCAGCACCTAAAAAAAATAAATTAGGTTTTTATATTTTTGAAAACATAGATGATTTGAGCGATTCTGTTAAGGAGTCGCGAAAGAGGGGAATTGTTCCAAATTTAGTAGAATTCTTAGATAAACTCACCACTCAGGCAGTATTTGAATACTTAGGTGGTGAATTTTTAGATTATCCTAAGGGATATGTGTTATTGGCAAATATAGATGGGAACGACGATAATGAGATTGAGCAAAACTTTTCAATTCTTCACGATATAATGATAAGACACAATCCCCTCATAGCAAAAATCGCTGTTGACGATAAACAACGCGAAGATTTGATAAATGCTAGAAAAGCGGCACTTCCCGCCTTAGCAAGGATTAGCCCGACATGTTGCTTGGAAGATTGTACCATAAAACTAAGTGATTTTGCTGATGTTATCAAAAAAATTGAAAATCTTACAAAACAATTAAATATCCCCTCTTTAAAAATTGCTACTTTCGGTCATATGCTCGACGGTAATATGCATCCCACTTTTTTATTCAACGAAAACGATCCAAAAGATAGGGAAAATTTCCAAGCGGCTAAAGATTATTTATATATAGAAATAGTTGTCCCAGTTGACGGGTCCATCACGGGGGAACATGGAATCGGGAAAATTAAAACGCAATATGTTAATCTAGAGCATGATGAAGATGTCGTTGAAATGATGACTCAAATGAAACTGCTTTTTGATCCGAACATGATCTTAAATCCTGGTGTAGGAAAAGGAGACAAAAGAGAAATTATAAATTCCAAAACGGTTAGACGTTTGAAAAATCAACCAGAAAAAATATTAAATTTAAATTGCATGAGATGTAATTTTTGTAAGGAATCTTGTCCCTCCATAATATTTTTTAAGTCTGAAGCTTTTAGTCCAAGGGGGCGTTTAAGCATTTTAAACGGTTTAGTTCACGGCGATTTAGAGTTAAGCGAGCTAATAAACGATATTTTTCACGCGTGTACCTTATGTGGAATGTGCTTGACAACCTGTCCCGCGGGAGTTAGAACTCACGAGATTTTTGAAAAAGCTCGAGAAATAATGCATAACCTAAGGTGAAGATTAATATAAGCTATAATAAAATTTCAGAATCTTTATCTCAAAAATTCAAGGAAATCGTAAGTGAAGAACATTTTTTCAGTGATTATGAGATTAGATGGACTTATGCGTATGGAGGCACAATTTTTGATAAATTGTGGATTCCGGATTTAATTTTAATGCCGCAATCTACAGACCAGATCTCAAGAATTTTGAAACTAGCAAATGACAATAACATTCCTGTAACTCCGAGAGGTAGCGGAACCAGTCTTTCAGCTGGAACAATGACCCCTTATGGTGGTATTGTCTTAGATTTAACCCAAATGAATAAAATACTAAATATTGATATTGAAAATAATTTAGTCGTTATAGAAACTGGTGTGATTTGTGACGATTTAAACGAATCTTTAAAACCTTATGGGTATTTTTTTCCACCAGATCCCGGATCAAGCTCAATTTGTACAATAGGTGGGATGGTTGCAACTAATGCTGGTGGAATACAAGCGTTTAAATATGGAGTTACGAAAAAATATGTTTTATTTATAGAAGTTGTCTTAGCCAACGGAAAAATATTAAATTTAGGCACTGGAGTCTTAAAATCGGTTTCTTCTTACAATTTAAAAGACTTATTTGTGGGTTCTGAAGGTACATTAGGGGTTGTTACAAAAATTGGTCTTAGAATCAGACCTTTACCCAAAACAAGAAGATTGGGATTGTTCATTTTTGAGAATATAGAAGATTTAAGAGATGCCGTAATTGAATTGAGAAAACAAGGGATCGTTCCTAATTTATTGGAATTTATGGATAAACTCATATTACAAGCAGTTACAGATTATCTTGGAGGAGAATTTTTAGATTTTCCTAATGGATATGTCTTACTGGCAGAAGTAGACGGAGAAAATGAGGAAGAAGTGGAAAATAGTTTTTCAATTCTATTCGATATTGTCATTCAAAAAGGACCAATTTATCATAAAATTGCAAAAACTGCGAAGGAAAGAGAAAGATTAATACTTGCGAGAAAGTCTAATCTCCCCGCTCTTTCTAGAATATCACCAACTACTTGTGTTGAAGATTGTACCATCCAAATAACTGATTTTGCTGAAGTTATTAAAAAAGTAGAGAAAATTCCCGAAAGTATTGATGCTAAGAATTTAAAGGTTGCAATAGTTTGTCATATGGAAGGTAATTTGCATCCTACTTTTTTATTTAACGAAAATAACGAAGAAGACGTAAAAGAATTTGAAAAAGCTATTGAATATCTTTATAGGGAGATTATAATCCCGGTAGGAGGGGATCTAACGGGTGAACATGGGATAGGTAAAGTTAAAACGCCATACCTCGAACTTGAGCATGGTTCTACCGTTGTAGATTTAATGAGCCAAATTAAAAAACTCCTTGATCCGAACTTGATTCTTAATCCTGGAATTGGAAAAGGGGATAAGCGAGTTTTAAAGAAAATAAGGTCTAATCGAAAATTAAAGAATCAAGAGGGTAAAATTTTAGAACTAAGATGTATGAGATGTGGATTTTGCTTAGCTACTTGTCCCTCTAGGATTTTCTATGGGATTGAAGCATATAGCCCTAGAGGACGATTAAGCCTTTTAAATGGAATAGTGTACGGGGATTTAAAATTAGATAATATTGATTTAATAAACGACATTTTTCACACCTGTACATTATGTGGGCTTTGTTTAATTAACTGTCCTGCTGGTGTAGAAACCATTGAAATTTTTGAAAAATCGAGAGAAATATTACATAAATTTAGAGGATAAATTATGAAATTTGATTATGGAAAGGAAGGAATTGAAATTAATCTTGATCCCGCGTGGAATACAACCATTTTTCGACCTCAGAAGCAAAAAGATATTAAAAATTCAGTAAAAGCTATAAGAAATGCGATTAGAAATCCTATTGGAAGTCTTTCGCTACAAAAAATAATAGAACAAAAGAAGGATTTGAATAAAATTTGTATTGTGGTCAGCGATGCAACTCGACCTGTCCCTTCGAACATTATTCTTGAGGGGCTCATCAAAGAATTAGACGATTATGGGATTAAAGTGGAGCAAATTATTCTATTAATAGCCACTGGTTTGCATAGAAGCTCTCGCGAAGAAGAGCTGGAAAGAATTTTAGGCAAAGATTTAAAAAATAGATTGAAGGTAATTGATCATGTCGCAACAGATATGAACTCCCTTGAATTTTTAGGAAAAACATCTGATGACATCCCAATCTACATCAATAAACATTATTACAATAGCGATTTGAAAATTTTAACCGGATATGTCGAACCTCATTTCTTTTTTGGTTTTGCTGGTGGAAAAAAATCACTATCTCCTGGAATTGCTGGTGCAGACACCATCCAAGGAAATCATTCGGCAAAAAACATTGCCTCACCCTACGCTCGATTTGGAATCTATAAAGAAAATCCTATGCACAAAAATTCCATGGAAATTACAAAATTAGTAGGAGTAGATTTTATAGTCAACATATGCATCAACGAAGACCACAAGATTACTCAAGTTGCTGCCGGAAATTTTGAAAAAGTTCACGAATTTCTCGTGGACTATCAATTAAAACATGTTTTCAGAGAAATTTACGAACCATACGATATCGTAATCTGCGGGAACGGAGGTTATCCTTTAGATATTAATTTATACCAAGCAGTCAAGAGTATGGCAATTGGTGAAATGGCTATAAAAAAGAATGGTATGATTATTTCTGTGAATGAGCTTTCCGATGGAATTGGTCATGATAATTTTAAAGAATTAATTTATTCCGGAATACCCCCCGAACAAATATATAGGAGAATTTTAAATAAAGAAATTATTGTACCTGATCAATGGGAAATCCAAATTTTAGCCAGAATTTTAATGAAAGCAGAAATTTATGTTATATCTAAATTAAATGAAAACGAAATTGGAAATATAGGGTTAAAACGTGCAAAAACAGTGGAAGAGGCAATTGAGATTGGTCTAAAAAAATTTGGATTAGATGCCAAAATCTTAATTTTACCAAATGGACCTCAAGTATTACCTCTATTGAAAGAGAATTAAGTTAAAAAATCAAAACTAATGGTTATAATCTTTCATTTTTTCAAGCAAGAGTTTCATTTTTTGGTAATTCATAGCACCTATAATTTTATCAATAATCTTGCCTTTTCTAACGAAAAGAGTTGTTGGAATGCTTGTTATCATATATCGCTGGGCAATTGCTTCAAGTTCGTCAACATTTACTTTCGCAAATATAAACACTTTTTGATATTCTTGCTGAAGCTTTTCAAATATGGGAGCGAAACTCATACATGGACCACACCAAATCGCCCAGAAATCTATTACTATGATTTTGTCATAATCCTTCATTAATTTATTAAATTCTTCGATGTTATGAACTTTTACAACTTCTTTTGGCATTGCTTGAAGTTTTATCAACTTTTCCGCTTTTTTCATTCGAATTCTTTCTAATTCGTGGTCAGACATTATTTTTCCAATTTAACTTTATCTTCTTATGAAAGAAATTGATGCAAACATAATAAACTTTATTGATTCCCTTCTAAAATAAGAATTGTGTCTCTATTTATTCAGATTCGGTTAAATTTACAATTATTACGATTTATGCAATTCATTTAGAAAATATCATAATAATCCTTAAAAACATTCAAGAATATGTAGATCTATGAACATACATTCCCTTTTTATTTTAAAAACTTCTGGAGTTTGTCTGTATAGCAGAAATTTTACAGATGAATTTGAAAAATTGGATGTTCACTTAGTTACACCTTTTTTTTCCGCAATTTTCTCCTTTTCAAAAAAAGTTATCCATAAAAAACTCGAAGAACTCGAAATGAGTGGATTAAGGTTTACATTTAAAGTCATTGACGAGTTCATTTTTACAATTTTAGCCGATTCAAGCGTAAGTATATTATTTACCTCTACGAGATTATCAAGAATAGTGGATGCTTTTCTTAAAGAATATTATCAATCAGACAAGTTAAAAGATTTCACGGAAATCGAAAATCCAGACTTTGACAAGGTGATAGACTCGATAATAGCGGGCGAAGAAATCAATCCTGAAATTTACACGAAAATAATCGAACATTTTAAAAATTTAATGATTCAGGACGAAATTTCTGGAGCTGCGGTTCTCTCGACAAATGGAAGTATAATCTACAATACCCTTCCTTCTGACATATTGCTTGGGTCTTTAAAAGAATTAGAAATTCGTTTTATGTCTGGAGCATTGGACGTTCCTGAATTATTTTATAGTTTAGAAAATGGTGAAAAAGTTTTTTCAAAGATAATCTCCGAAGATATATCAGGCTTGAATTTTTTCATAGTATTATTATTTAGAAGTTCTATTCCTTTAGGAGTAGCAGAAGTGAACTTATTTAAAATTACTAACCAAATTAAGAAATTAATTAGTTCAGAAAATAAATAATACGAAAATCAATAATTTTTTTTTACAGTTTACATTACTGATTGTATGTACGATGTTATCATAATAGGTGCAGGAATATCTGGCGCAATTTTTGCTTTTAAAGTGTCTAAATATGCCAAAACGCTTCTCATTGAAGCTAAAGGTAAAAATGAATTTCCTAAAGGAACAAAGATTTACCCCGAACATAATAGACCTTTTCTAAATGAAGTAAATTGGGATGATAGAGAGATTTTCCCAAGAATTCACACAATTATTAGATATTTGGGCACTAAGGAAGAGAGTGTTGTTAGATCGGACGAATTCGGTATGCCATTTGGTAATATTTGTTATATTGAAAATCTTTTTGAATGGTTAATTAGAAAATTTGAAGAGCAAAATGGAAATACTAAATTTAACGAAAAAATTCACAAAATTAACAAACACAACGATTATATAGAAGTTATTAACAATAAAGGAGAATCTTATTCAACTAAATTATTAATTTTAGCAACTGGATCGTATGGATTTGATCTACAGAAATCTTTAGGGTTCAATACACCTGATCGATACACCGGGATCTATTCGCACATGTATGGAGAAGAAGATAAATTAAACGATAACTTCGATATTGAATATAACTTCCATATCAATTCAAAAATAAGTCAAAGTGGCCCATTTTTCGTAGCAAAGGGAAGAAATAGGATTTTTCTAGGATTTGTTGGGAGTAAAAGCGAAACTGAACAAGGTATCTATTCGAAATACGAGAGAATTATAAAAAATTACAAAAAAATACAACCATTTATACAAGGATTAAAACAAGATAAACCAACACTAACTAAAATTTCAAAACATCCGATTAAATCGTATTCTCAAGATAGAATTTTAGTATTAGGAGAAGCTGCGGGATTAGTTACATCATTTTTTTACGAGGGTCTTTTAGCAGGATTAGCTTCAGCAGAACTTTCCGCTAAAACAGTTATACCTTTATTAGAAAACGGAAGTAATTTTGAAAGGCATGCTTTAAAAAATTACGATAACGAATTAAATCGAATCCTATTGCAAACATACTTTAAAAACGATAATGCTTCCGAGTATCTTTTTTACAACGCTCCTTCCCACAGTAATTTAATCTTCAATACTTACGCAAAACTTGTTAGCGAAAACAAAACAATCAGAAAGTATATCTGGGAGGGTCACATCTCTCACAATTTAGAAGATTACGACACAAAAAGGGATAGGTGGATTGGAGAGCAACTATTTAGAAAATTGCCAATAGTCTCAAAAATATTTTTAGCCCCCTTATTTCTAAAAGCAATGTTTAAATAATTTTAAATGTCAAACTTTCATACGATTATCGTTATGATAAACTTTTTTATATATATTTTGGGTAATAAAGATAATTATGTACGACGTAATTGTAATAGGTGCAGGTATTTCTGGCGCCTCGTTTGCTTATAAAATTACAAAAAGTAGCGACGCAAAAATTCTTCTTATTGAAGCTAAAGATAAAGCTAAACTTCCAGTTACAACAAACATTTTTCCAGACCATAATAGAAGATTTTTAACCGACGACGAAGTGAATTACTCAGATAAATCGATGTTTCCATGTACTTTTCGCAAAATTAATTATATGGATAAAAAATACCATGGGATTATTGATTCTGCAGAATTTGGGGCTCCTTTTGGATATATATCCTATACGGAAAAGCTTATCGAATTTCTCTTGAATAAAGCGGAAGAGCAAGGAGGAATAATTAACTATGGTGAAAAAATATCGAAAGTTTCAAGAAGTAACGATAAAGTTGAGGTTCTTTCAAGTTCAGGGCAATCTTACACAGGAAAATTATTAGCATTTGCCACGGGATCACATAGCTTCGATTTACAACGCTCTTTAGGATTTGAAACTCCCGATAAATATATGGGGTGCGTTACGCATCTTTATGGGGATGAGGACGTAATAAAAGAGAATATTCCTACGAATTATATCTTTCATCTTAATCCTAAAATTAGTCATGACGGACCTTTATTCATTAATAGAGGAAAAGAACGAATTTTTTTAGGATTTCTTGGTAAAAAAGGAGACACTCCTGATACCCTCATCTCAAAATTAGGTAGAATCTTGAGAAATTATCAGCCTTTTCAGCCTTTTCTTAAGGGCTTAAAAGAAGGTCTTTCAAAACCAGTTGTTGGTGAAATTTCAAAACATCCTATCAAAAACTTTTCCCTCGACCGAACTATAGTGTTAGGTGAAGCAGCAGGAATAGTAACTGCCCTCTTTTACGAAGGCTTATTGGGCGGCTTAGCCTGTGCTGACATCGCTAATTCCGTTATAAATCCCTTGTTAGAGAACAACAGTAATTTTACTCGGATGGAATTAATAAAATACGACCAAGAACTTAAACGAATTTTATTAGATAATTATTTTAAGACGGGTCTTGCTTCAGAATACTTATTTTATCAATCAGGTACAAAACTTAAAACATTATGGGAAACGTACTGTAATTTCATTAAAACGAACAGAACAATCCGTAAATATATTTGGGAGGCTATAACAAGATTCGATCTTGAACATCATGATCTCGCACGAGATCGATGGACGGGGGAACAATTGTTTAAAAAATTACCTACTTTGCAAAAAATGACTTATTGGCCGTTGTTTTTAAAGGCCATGCTTAAATGATAAGAAACATGCATAGTAAGAAAAAACACACTAACTGAAGAAATATTAAATAAGCATCATAAATTAATTTACGAAGATATCAACAAAAAATATCAACGAAAAGAAACGGAGTTTTTTTTAATGGATTTGGCATCAATTAGAATTATAACACAGGCTATTGCCAATTTTTCAACTATTATTGTTGCTCCAATTATGACATTTCTCGTCGCAAGAAAGCTTTACATAGAATATAAGGAAACTAATCAACTTAATATCGTACGTCTACTTATATTAGGAATTTTTATAGCGTTTTCGTGGGCAATTATTCCTACCAATTTAGTTGAAAGCACGGACCTTAAGTATGTAGTGGATATTAATGTTATTGGTTGGAATTTATTCACAATCACACCCTATTCGATAGCGATAGGTGTGATGGTTACATTATCATTATGCCTAATTGCTTATGCTAATCGTTGGGAAACGTTCTATTACGCGCCATTATTTATTTTTGGAGGAGTTTTAATATTTTACGTACTTACAGGGTTTTCTGCGTGGTATCAGTATTTTGTTTTATTATGTGGGATAATAGGGCTTGTATTTTTTTACATCACGGGATTTCGTTTGAAAGACAATGGATCATTAGGATTAGGAGTGTTTTTCACATTCTCATATATTTCAGTAATCTTTGGTGAGACGATTCCCGGCGATATTTTTACAATATTAATAGCAGTTTTCGGATTAATTTTTACTCTTGGATATTTTACACCGTTCAAAGAAAAGGAGGAAGTTTAAAATGCTTGACGTGATTGTTTTAACGATATTAGAAATCGTAGTTATAACCTTAGCAGCGCTTTCAGAAGTTCCTCTCGTTAAAAAACTTAAAGAGACAAGAAATAAGTTATTTTTGGGAGTGATTTTAATTTTGATTACCATTCAAATAGCGTCAATCTTTCAAATTTTATTATATTTCCAAATTACACTGACAATCGGAAAAGCGTTGATTTTGTCTGAACTTCTTTGGCTTATTTTATTGACAATTATTTCACTATTTTTACTATACTTAAAGAATCTAAAAAAATTTTATACGCTTCCTATTGTCGTTAGTTTTTTCATTGGATTTGGTTTGGTTCTTTTTGATGATTTTACCGCCTATATTATTTATACGGGTATATCCGGTGTGTTAGGCTCCATACTTTTATTGCTTGACGGAAAAAAAAATAATAATGGTCTGGTGTTTTCTATGGGAATAGCTCTTCTAATAAATGTATTAGGCGCGATAATAGTATTTCTTTTTTATCTTGAAATAGTTGGCTCAATAATTGGAATTGTAGGTATGGTAGTTTTAGTGCTTGGTTCGTACGAAATTATTGACAAATACTTTCTAGTTGACAAAGAAGAAGAGAAAAAAATTAAAAGTTCTTATCGCAAGGTTATTGGACAAAAGGTCAATTACCTGGGGATATCGAACTACGAATTTAAAAGATTTTTAGAGGATTGGAAAGCGAGAAATTTCTCAAAAGAGGAATAAATTGTTTTTTTCCATGAGATGTATTTCACATTATTTTATGTTAGATGACGATTATTTTTTCTTTAAATGATTCCTACTAAATTTTCAAACTACTTTAAACCATTTTCAATTTTAAATTGTGTGTTATTATAACAGAAATAGGAAAAATTGATTGATTTTTTTAATAAACACATAATATCACGATCATTAATACATTTTTATTATTAATATTATAAGATATATTTGATGAGACATGGGTTTTAAGGATTTATTAAATAGAATTTTCACGAAAGATAAAAAAGTTGTAATCTGTGGACTCGATAACGCAGGTAAATCCACGATGGTGTCGTTTTTACAACAAGGAACCTTCATTGAGCATACTCCCACTATGGGGAAGGATCAATCCACCATTGAAGTTCAAGGTATCCGAATGAACCTGATAGATATGGGAGGGCAAAAAGATTTCCGTGGATTATGGCTTGGAGAAATGGACGATGCTCAATGTGTTCTTTTTATGGTTGATGCGGCAGATCAAGAAAGATTTAAAGAAGCTAAGATAGAACTTTGGAAATTATCGTCAATCTTTAAAAAAAAGCCATTAATAGTTTTAGCTAATAAATACGATCTTGAACAGGTAGCAGAATTAAGCGAAATAATTGAAGCGCTCAATTTAAAAGAATTACCATCATTTGAAGTTTTCCCCGTTTCATGTAAAACAGGATTAGGACTTGTAGATGCTTTTACAAAAATTTATTATAAATTAACTGGAAAAACTATTACCAAAAAGGTATGTCCTAAAGCATTAACAGTTTTCGATCATCTTGGTACACCTTTAACAACAAAAGAGGGGGAATTTTGTACCGAAGATCTGCTTCAAGGAGGCTTGTTATCGGCAATCACTAATTTTGTAAAAGATTCTTATCATTCCGAATTGAATTCTGTGAAAATGGAAGATAATGTCATAGTTTTGTATAGAACGAAGCATTTAATGGGATCGCTAATTATAGATGAATCTGATCATATGGACGTTAAAGAAGCAAAAATTGAATTGAAAGAGTTATTGGAACATCTTGAAAATATGTGCCCTGAACTAGAAAATAACCAATTAAATTCTGAGAAAATTAATTTTCTCGTCCAACAATATTCTACAAATTTTTTTTAATTTTTTCTTAAAATTATCTATGTTTTATTTATTTTCAAACATTTTTGATAATTTATCTTGTATTAAATTAACCAAATTCTCGAATTTTGTAATAAATTGATTGACTTCTTTTGCTATGCTCGGGTCTAGTTCGCTCGCTTTCTTGAGACATTCAATTGCCTTATTGTGATCCTTTTTTTCGTGAAAACTATAACCGATAAATATCCAAGCTTTTGTATATCTCGGATTTAAATCGATTGCTTTTTGATAGCTCTCTATAGCATTGTCCAGCTCGTTTTTATTTTTATAAACATTTCCCTTTCTATACCACGCCATAGCATATTCCGGGTCAACTTCTATCGCTTTATTAATATACTCCAATGCATCGTCGTAAGAACCTTTAAATTCGTGAACTAAACCTAAATTATTCCACGCTTCTTTGTAATTTTCATCTAATTCTACTGCTTTATTGTACAATTCAATAGCACTGTCATAAGAGCCCTCTTCTTTATTTAAATAGATATTCCCTAAATTGTAGTAGGATTCTGCGAAACTGGCATCTAGTTCGATTGCTTTCTGACAGATTTCGGAAGCCTTATCAAAATCCCCTCTTTCTATATCAAACTTGGCTTTATTATTTAACTCTTTAAGATATGATTGTTTAACCTTTGTATTCTGTCCACTCTTTATACTTTTATCGTTTATATTTTCAGCAATTGATAATCCTTTCTCGTAATATTCAAATGCGTTCTCAAAATTTTTTTCGTTTGCCAACCGATGTCCATAATCCAAAATAGTATTTATGATATCCACCAGCTTGCTATCTCTAATAACTGTATATTCTATTAATAAAGCTAAATTAAGAGCGTTCATTATGGGTTCATTTGCCCCATCATATTTATTTTGATCTACTAGTAGATTTCCTTGATCAAGTAGTAATTTAATAAGATCCGAATAAACATTATCGATTTGATGCTTTATATCATCAATTTTTTTAGCTCGTTCTTCGGGATTTTTTATCAAGGTTGCCCTATTTAATTTTTCTTTTAATTCTTCAAGATTTTCTTTGTATTTTTTTTGTTCTTCTGAAACATAACCATCTGCTACAACTTGTTTCATTTCGGATTGATATATTAAGTTTTTAATGATACCGACTTGTCTTTCCATCTCTTCAGAGAGGTACATCTTATTAGTTATGGAGAGAGCATCATTAAATATTTCTCTCGCTTTATCATATTTCTTTTGAGTTAGAAGTATTGTTCCTTCCTTTAAAGCGTCTTTTATTTGAGCAGAATAAGATTGATTAATCGATTTCTTAATTTTTTCAACTTCCCTGTCCGAAAGCTCTTTACTCGACATGTTTTTAGAGATGCTTAAAGCAGAATATAATTCTGAAATTGCTTTTTCGAACTCTTTTTGTTCTACAAGCTGTTTACTTTTATTCTCTCTTGATTTTATCCCTGCTAAATATGTTTGATCTGCAAAACTAGATAAAATGGATAATTCTTCACTTTTTTCTTCAGATTCCGCCATTTCGTTAGCAATATCTAAAGCTTTCTTAAAGTTATCAGCAGCTTCATTCACTTTAGAAATCGAATCTTCAAAATTTTCTTCCTGGATAAGTTGCATTGACTTTTCTTTTAGCGGTTTAATTCGATCAGCGTATATAGGATTAATTAATTCGCCAATTTTGTTTAAGTCTTCCTTTCTCAGATCTGATTCGTGCATTTTTTCCGTTATTACCAATGCTTTTTTTAATTCGGTGATCGCTTCTTCTATGTTACTCTGTTCAATTAAACTTTTTCCTTTTTCTACTAAAGGTTTTATTTGTTCTGAACATGTTTGATTAATGTGATTCTCAACATTAGTTATTTCGGTTTTCTTTTGGTCAGAATCGTACATATTTTTGCAAATACTTAATGCGTCTTCATAAGTGTTAATCGCTTCATTTATTTTACCCTCTTGTTTTAATTTGTTCCCTTGCTCTATTACGAGCTTAACTTTATTAGAATAAGTTTGATTAATCAAATTTTTTATTTTAGTTATTTCTTTGTTGTCTGGTTTTGAACCGTAAATCTGATTGCTAACGCTCATTGCTTCTTTATATACATTAATGGCTTCTTCGAATTTCCTGTTTTGTTTTAATTGATCTCCTTGTTCTATTAATTCATTTAATTTTGTTTGGCTAATTAAAAAATTGACATTTTTTATTTTTGAATTTTTTAAATTTGAATCATCTATATGTTCCGCAAGAATTAGAGCTTCATTTAATTTGGTTATAGCATCTTCAAATTCTTTATTCTGAACCAAAATGGTTGTTTTTTCTGAAATATCGCTAATCTGAGCCGAAAAAGTATCGTCTATTTTGACTACGATTGTTTTAATATCTGCTTCTCCTTGTTTAGGATCCTTAGAGTTTGTTTTAACAAAATCTATTCCTCTTCGATATCTCTCGATAGCTTCTTCGTATTTCTTCTGATTTCTTAATTCATTGCCTTCCTTAATTATCGGTCTTAATTTTTTCCATATTGATGAAGTTTTTACCATTCTCTATACGCCATCCCTTCCTATATAATATTCCATGTGATTATTTTTTAAAATAATTGTGATTTTATTTTATAAATCTACCTTTAAACAAAAAGGAAGATAATAAGTTTAAAACACCGTTAAATTTTTCACAATCTCATTTTTTTTTATAATTTTTATTTTATATAAAATTTAGGTTAAATTACTTAATTTTTATAACACAAAATTAGTTAATATTTAGTTTTTTAAGACTCAACTTATAAATAATTCATTTAATATTGAATAATTGGACAAGAATTCAATAGTATATTATAAAAAACAATATTTAGAATAAAATAAAAAAGATTGATTATATAACAGAAATAGAACGTAAAATAGTTGATTTAGATTTACCAGATACTCGATTGGAAGAAGATTCTAAAGACGAAGAAAAGGAAAAAAAGAAGGAGAAATTTGGATTCATAAGATTTGGGTTCCATCCACTCTTTTTTCCATGGATGTTCCCTTTATAAAAGCTTAACTCTTTTTTTTTTAATATTTTATTTTTGAGCAAATTACTTCTTCAAAATACGCCAATTTTGAGCGAGGAACTTTGGAATAGTTAATCGGTAAAATAAAGATGTTCGTCAAATCCAGTTTCGGCCAAGAGATCTTGCCCAAGTTTTTGAATAGCTCGTTTTGTTGGATTTTGTAAGATGTGTCTTGCAATGTTAATAACTTTCGTTAATTTGCTGTCAGAAAACCCTTTTATAATTTGGTCATATCTCGAAAACGACATACCCGCAGTATAGACACCCGTTGCTGTTCTCTCTGCCCCAGTAGAAGTCTGCCAATGTTCTACACGAACTTCTATGTTTTCTAATAGATGTGAACAAAAGAACCATTCTAAGAGTAGTATCATATTTTTCGATTTTCTTTTAGTTTGTCTTAAAATTTTAAAAGCAAGATTTAATCTATCTGGATGAATTTGCCTAAAAACGCGTTCGTACTGTTCTGTCATGTTTTCTCTAACGTGTTCTTTTATGCTTTGCATTATCTCGTCTACTTTTTGTGCTCTTTCTTTAAGTACTTCTTGCTGAATTGATGTTATATGTTGATTAATAGCATCTTGAACTTCTTGACTTTGATCTAAGGATTGTTCTTGGGATCTAGGCCGCCCTGATCCCCCACTAATCTCAGAAGGCATGGAATAAATCTCTTTTTGAGGAAGAGTAAATAAAGTATCTAATTTAGAAGGATCTTGCCTTACTTCACTGAATTTTTCCCCTATTTCAGTTTTAGAATACCCCATATTCATAAGATAAAATGCGGCCGAAGAGAGTTGGTTTTCTAACGCTTGAGATTGAGTATAATGCCCCCCAAATTCTTTTTCTAACTGTTCATCAGCAATTAAGCTAATCTTTTCTTCGTTAATCTCATCCAATTTAAACGAATCTATTTTTTTAAGGATGTATTCAATTTGTTTAGGTCCTAAATAATTTAAAGCCCCCGTCGGACCAATTAAATAAGAAATTAATTCCATTTTTTTTAGAGTATCGTTAAGAACATTCTGATTTTTCCCCAACGATATTTTTAAAAAAAGTTCTAATAAGTTTTGATTAAATCCCGCAATAATTTTAAGAAATGATTCTTCAAACTTAGCAAGATGCTCGTTCAATTTATTTCCTTGAAGTTCTTCTGGAAGTTTGATACTAAAAGCAAGTGCATTATCAATGATCATGTAAAGGTAGTCTGATTTTAGCATAACCGTACAAATTTTTCTTTGACTTTATCTTCTAAAAATTCCAACACTTAATTTAATTAATAAAAATACTATTATTAATACTTTTTAAAAACCTTTTTTATATTTTTTAGCAATTTTTCTGGCAAGATTCATTTGCTCTTTTGTTTCTAAACTACACGGTCGAAGTTTGCGAATCCATTTTACAGGATCTATACCGTCTGGAAGGTATCCATTATACGCTGCCCAAGCTATGACCATTATACCCGTTCTACCACATCCTGCTACGCAATGGACTACTATAGGGTCTCCATTGGCACTATGTTTTCCAGTAATATCGAGAAACCTTTTTATTTGAGCTTCCGTAGGAGTTCCGTAATCGGGAATGTTTATGCGATAATATTTAAAATTTTCTGACATTTCTTGTTGATTATCAAATTCAGAACAATTGATAACTACTTTTATTCCTTCCTTTTTATATCTTTCAATTTCTCTAGATTCTGGCCACCAACCTGACGCCATTTTTCCCTTAACTATCCAAGAAAATGGTTCCGTACGATGGGGTTGTCCTCCTTCTGGCCAATACCAAGGTCGTACCACATTATTCACATCTTAGAAAAATATTTTCTTCAATCTTTATAATTTTTAAAACTTATTAATACTTAATAAATGATGAGAAATACGAATTTATGGCTGATAAAGAAAAATTAATTGGCTTCGATCATCGTCATTATCATTATCCTGCCCATCCACATATCGGTGTAGGTGTCCTTTTAGTTAGAAACAATCGTTTACTCTTAGTAAAAAGAAAATACAATCCTGACGCAGGATATTGGTCAATACCAGGGGGTCACATGAAACTTGGCGAAAAAATTCAAGACGCAGCATTACGAGAAGCCTTTGAAGAGACAGGCTTTAAAACAAAAGTTTCAAGGCTAGCGGGCATTATCGACAAAATTATGTACGATGACGAGGGAAATATCGAGTATCATTACATATTAATTAATTATTTTGTTGAACAAATAGAGGGTGATCCCAATCAACCACCTAAAGCCGACGATGACGCTCTTGACGCCAAATTTGTACCGTTTGAAGAACTTAAAAACTATAAATTAACAGAATCTTTAATCGAGCTTTTAAAACAATTGAAAATTGGATTCGACTAAGTTTAATTGCTTAAAATACAATTCCTTTTTTGTTATGACGTAAAAATTGTATTCTATCATTATTTTCATAATAGCTTATTCTGAAGAAATTAAAAATAATTTTAATTTAAAAAACAAAAAAATATAATCTGGTTATAATTATTGTGTATTAGATATTTGATAAATCAGAAAACTTAATAGAAGGTCTTTAGATTTGTCCACACTAATGAAAATCGCTAGGCAAGGAAAGACTACAAAAGAAATGGAGATCGTTGCTAAAAACGAGCTCTCTCCTCTTCTTCTCCTCACTTCTTGTTGATTATCAAATTCAGAACAATTGATTACTACTTTTATTCCTTCCTTTTTATATCTTTCAATTTCTCTAGATTCTGGCCACCAACCTGACGCCATTTTTCCCTTAACAATCCACGTGAATGGTTCCGTGCGATGGGGTTGTCCTCCCTTCGGCCAATACCAAGGTCGTACCATGTTATTCACATATAGAAAAATATTTTCTTCAATCTTTATAATTTTTCAAACTTATTAATACTTAATAAATGATGAGAAATACGAATTTATGGCTGATAAAGAAAAATATTGGAATTTAGTATCAAGAAAATTTCTACTTAAAAGAAAATTTCTTCAAGGCAATTTAACGAAACGATTAAGTGCAAAAATAGAAATTCAAAAAGTTAAAAAAAAAATTTTTGTTATTTGTTACTATAATATACTTCAAGAAAGTCTAGCTTTTCTCTTTCTAATGAATATATAAGAAACTACACCTGCAGCGATCGCTCCAGATGAGCTAAGCACAATCGTAATCATTCCAACTGGAGATACGAGAAAATCGAAAATATCAAAAGGTTCATCTTTTTTCTTCTTTTTATCACCACCGCCACCTCCACCGTTACCGTCATCGTCATCATCGTCATCATCGTCATCATCAGGGACAGATGAAGTATACCATTTTAAGTCGTAAGAATTCCCTTCATCACCCCAATTGACACAGAGGTAATAAATTCCGCTTGAAGAAAGTATATAGTCGATATATTCATTATCGGTCGTTGACCAGCCAAATGTAATTATGTATCCATTAATATCGCAGACATCTATGTCAACATCACCTTCAGCATGCGTGAAAGTGAGATCTACATGCAAATATAGTTCTCCCGAGGATATATAGATTTCAAACCAATCATCGTCTGATTGCATACCCGATCCATCGATAGAACTTAACCATACATTTTCGTAAGATGAGAGATCATAGGCCTCCCAATAATAATCATTAGGTTCGTAATTATCATCTGGTGCACCACTGGAAAATTGATCGTCCCACCATAAATCATAAGAATTCCCAGCATCATCAAAGTAGACCAAAAGATAATAGGTTCCGCTAGATGGTAAGACATAGTTGATATATTCGTTATCAGTGGTTGAGTCACTATAAGTTACAATGAAACCACTACCATCGTAAACATCTAAGTCGATATCCCCCGCAACATCCGAGAAAGTGAGAGTAACAACTAGATGTTCGTAGCCGGGAGTTATGTAAATTTCGTACCAGTCATAATCTGCTTGTATCCCATTTCCAGCAATAAGGCTCAACCATGTTTGCTCCGCAAATGAGATGTCATAGGCGGAAAGTAAATCGTCGTTCTCCTCGTATGCATCATCGCCTCCAGCACCGGGATCCTGATCGTCCCACCTCAGATCATAAGAATTTCCAGCATCCTCATAGTAAACCAAAAGGTAATAGGTTCCGCTAGATGATAAGACATAGTCTATATATTCGTTATCAGTAATTGATTCACTATCAGTTACAGGGGAACCACCACTATCGTAAACAGCTAGGTCGATATCCCCTGCTGCGTCCGAGAAAGTAAGCGTAACAATTAGACGTTCGTCGCCGGGAGTTATGTAAATTTCGTACCAGTCATTGTCTGCTTGGATTCCAAGTCCATCAATAGAACTCAACCATGTTTGCTCATATGATGAGATATCGTATGCAGAAAGTCTAACGTCATTTTCTTCGTAATTATCATCGGGTAGATAACCATAATAAGCATTAAGAAATTCGTCCCATGAGAGGTCGGCAGTAAAATCTAACATTGTTTCATAATCGTTATCATAAGATCCAGATGATTGAGGGTAATAAATAGTTATTCCGTGAAAATCAGGATGGCTAGAGCCATGTTCTTCAGCGATTAACATTGAGGATATTGCACTCATAACATCTTGGGCTGCATTTTGTATAGTAATGTTCGATATTCGATTATTTATCTCGTAAGCAAAATCATATAAATCTATGAATTCTGAAGCATAAAAAGCCTCTTCACTCGCACCTCTAGCTCCACTAATTTCAGTTCGATATAGTATTATGCCATTTTTTAATGCTTGTCCAAAAACATCTATTGCTGATGATAAACTACTTTCTTGTGTTAAATCTACAGAAGATTGCGTTTCAATTGTTGCGCCTGGATAAGATTGAATATATCGCGTTACTATTGTTTGCCCTAAAGTAGTGGGGCTCATAGAAGGAGTGTTTTTTAAGTCAGTTAAAATTGTATCATAAGGCCACCCATCTCCAGGTTCTACTTCCTCAGATCCTACACGTACATCAACCCAATCTTTAATCTGATAGTCTACTTCCGCCATCGCCATTAAACACGCATCAAATCCTAATAATTCGATGTTAACTCCTGCATTTGATAGTGCTGCTTCTAATTCCACAAGAGTGATACTGTCTCCGAAACTCGTATCGTCATAACATACTGCTTTTGTAACATCTTTATTCTCGTCATTAGAGTTTTTCCAACCAGCTCCATGATCCCACAAAACTAATGCATAATTATCTGCGGGGTAAGTAGTAGTTCCCCATATAATAAAATCAGAGAGGGTTGCTGAACTACCCATATTTCTCTCTCCTAAATCAAATAAAGCATTTGCAGAAGTAGGATCCATATCGTAAGTGATATAATATCTTTTTGTAGTTGTCCAATCACCATAAGATGGGTCATACCCAGATGTCCTATCAAATTGAACGACAATATGTATGTTTGAATCAGATCCAACAGTTGCCATCTCTAGAAAATCATCTATACCTGCAGACTCGAGGTTATTGTCAGCATCTAAGTATACAAGGAATGTCCAATTATTAGCCCTGTATTTTGATACTGGATTACCATTCTTTTTATCATCTCTTACCAATTCATCACGAATATTATCGTTTATTTCTATTTCTTGTTCAGAGTCTACCTCTTTCGAATTATCACTTGTTTTTGCGGTCGCATTATCGACTATCGTAGCAGTTACGCTAAACATAAGAAGGAATGTTAAAAATACTGCTATCCACATAAAAAGTCTTTTTTTATTTTTCATTTTCCCTCATTTTTTTATAGTTTTTTTAAATGAATTCTTGTTAAATTAATTTTTGGAGGATCTCCTTTAAGAGATCAATATTTATTATTAAATTTTTGTAGATTTCAGTTCTCTTTTTTAAAACTTGATTACTATTGAATTAATAGTCAATGATTAACTTTCTTTTTTATTCTTTCTTTATAAATATTTTGCAAAAATGTAAAAATTTGTTTAAATATAAAAAAAGTTATTATTCGGCATATTAATCGAAGGATGCGCCACCTGCGATAATAATAATCTCTTTTTTATAATTATAAAACTTCTAATTATTTAACATTGAAAAAGTCGAAAATATATGGTTGATAAAGAAAAATTAATTTCTTTCGATCATCGTCATTATTATTATCCTGTCCATCCCCACATAGGAGTAGGCATACTTTTAGTTAGAAACGATTGTTTACTTTTAGTAAAAAGAAAATTTAATCCCGACGCAGGATATTGGTCTATACCAGGGGGACACATGGAACTCGGTGAAAAAATCCAAGACGCAGCATTACGAGAAGCCTTTGAAGAAACAGGTTTTAAAACAAAAGTTTCAAAGCTCGCAGGAATTATTGATAAAATTATGTACGATGACGAGGGAAAAATTGAGTATCATTATGTATTAATTAATTATTTTGTAGAACAAATAGAAGGCGATCCTAACCAACCACCTAATGCCTCTTGATGCCAAATTTGTACCATTTGAAGAACTTAAAGACTATAAATTAACAGAATCTTTAATCAAGCTTTTAAAACAATTAAAAATTGGTTATGATTAATGAAAAGGTGATTTAAAGAGAATGTCAAAACAACCTACAAGTTATGAATCAAACAAAATTATGGAACAAATTCTTAAAAGGTCGAAAGGTAAAACAATAGATTTAGTGGTTGATCACGAACTTCTAGGAGTTACACCAGAAATGATTGATTGGTGGTGGGATAATATTCACACAACCGAGCGTTATAAATTATGGCACCCGGAAGACCATAAATCGTTTGAATGGGAAGTTTCTCCTAAAAGAGGTCATGTAGGAGCAATTCAACGGATTGTTGAAAACATTGGACTCCCTACTATGTTGCGGATTCGATGGGAAGATCCTAGCTCATCACCAATACAAATTGAGTATAGTCATGCGCTAGTGGGGAGTACCCTCGATCAAGATGACAAGCCGATTACCTGGCTTTTGCACGAATATGAATCTATTAAAAATGGAACAAAATTACGGTCAACATTTCGATTACCTGCCAAGGCTCCAAAACCGTTTATTGAAGCTCTATGTAAGCACAATATATAAGAGATTAGTGAATTTGCCAATTTTTTACCAAAACTCTACGAAAAGAATAAATCATTAGATTGATCTAAACTTAATTAATACAAAAGAAACAGAGATAATCTTTTTTCATGTATTAGATTTTAATTTTAATATAATTAATTCTATTAAATATAATACAGATATTAAAATGCCTTAATATTTAATAAACAAAAAGTTATAATTCAATTATTATTATTTTGATATAGATATTGAAATAATTCGATTGATACTAATACTTTAGCAATAGGTCTTAAGATTTGTCAACATTAATGAAAATTGCGAGAGATGGCAAAACAACTAAAGAAATGGAGATAATTGCCAAAAACGAGCAAGTAGATTTGGAATTTATTCGACGCGGAGTAGCAAAAGGGAGGATTATTGTTCCTAAATCCAATCGGCGTGAATTAGAACCTCCAATCGGAATTGGTAAAGGATTACTTGTAAAAATCAATGCTAATATTGGTTCTTCGAAAACTGTGTGCAATATTGAGGGAGAGGTAGAAAAGGCAAAAATAGCCGTTAAATACGGTGCTGACACGGTGATGGATTTAAGTACTGGTGTTACTGAAACCGATGTTAAAACTATTAGAAAAAAAATCCTTAATGAAGTTAAGGTGCCTTTAGGTACTGTTCCTATCTATCAAATAGCTTTAAGGGCCATTGAGAAAAAAGGTGCCATCATTCACATGGATGAGGATGACATGTTCAAGGTTGTCGAAGAACAGGCAAAAGAAGGTGTGGATTTTTTTACAGTACATGTTGGTGTAACTCGCGAAATTGTAAATTATCTAGTAGATCATCCAAGAACGATGGGTGTTGTTTCGAGAGGTGGCACTTTTCACGCCTCATGGATATTAGAGCATAATCAAGAAAATCCATTTAATAAAAATTATGACTATTTGCTTGATATTGCAAAAGAATATGATTTTACATTATCACTCGGCGACGGTTGCCGACCAGGCTCCATATTCGATTCAACAGATTTTGTTCAAATTCAAGAATTACTTGAAATATCAAAATTAGTTAAAAAAGCTTGGGAAAGAAATGTTCAAGTAATGGTCGAAGGTCCAGGACACATACCTGCAAACGAGGTTGAGAGAAACATTAAAATGATGAAATCATTATGCGATGAGGCACCATTCTATGTTTTAGGCCCCCTAGTAACTGATATTGCACCCGGATACGACGAGATTGTCAGCGCAATTGGAGGAACTTTAGCAGGTTTAGCAGGAGCAGATTATTTATGTTATGTTACACCTAGCGAGCATCTTGGATTGCCTAATTTAGAAGAAGTAAAAAGAGGCGTGATTGCTACAAGAATTGCTGCACATGCCGTTAATATAGCGAGGTATGGAAGAAGAGCATCAGAGTGGGATTATAAAATGGACATTGCTAGAAAGAATTTAAACTGGGATGCGATGCTAAAGCTTGCAATTGATCCTGAAACAGCCACGAAAATTCATTCTAGAGATAAGAATTCTATAAATGAAGTATGTAGTATGTGTGGGGAATTTTGTGCTATTAAAACTTTAAAAGATGCTTTAGAAAAGAAAAAATTATGATTTTTTGAATTTATTATTTGGTAATCCATTCCTCTTTTGAAGGTTTCTCTAAATTATATCTTTGACATAAATCACATATAAGACTATAAGAAAAATTATTTTTTTTTAAAAATTCTCATTCATTCTGCTAACTTTTCTTTGATTTGTGCAACTAATTTTTCAGATTCTTCTGAATCAGTTATAAATTCAATTTCGTCAGGTGATAATATTCCCACTCCTAATTCTACTGCTCTTTTAATTTGTTCTTGCTCAAAAATTGATCCGTTGGATACTTCTGGCGTAGTCCCAAGAATTCGCAATATCGCAACTCCAACAGCATCAATTGCTATTTTATCTGTTCCTGCAACAAAAACATTTGCTTCTACTCGGGTACCTTCCATAGGTCCACCATCTACAAAAGTAATAACCCCATCCATGATAATTAAGTCGGCCCTGTATACCGCATTAATTTCTGCAATCATTTTCCTTTGATGCTCTGATGCGTGTAGCTCACGCATATTTCTTCGATTTACCATTCCTACGGAGTTTTTTAGTGATAAAGTAAAATGGCCACCGAAACCGTGAGTCTTTATACAGCAAGTTTCAATAATGCATTCTGCTTCATCGTAAATTTTGGCAAAAAGAAATCCTCTTTTCCAATGACTACCTTCGGGTTGTTTAAGGTCAAATCCCTCTTTAGGTGTTTTAGATAAATCAACTATCTTAAAATCTAATTCTTTTGCTAATGCATTTAATCCTTTTTTCTCTATAACTACAGCAGTGTTAGCTGGACCACTTCGTTCAGCTACCGTAATTGATTTTGCACCCATCTCCTTTAACTTGATGATAATCTGCTTTACTGTTTCCATTGAGCTTGAACCAGGTGGAGGATCAGCAGTATTGAAATTTAGTTTGAAAATTACATCTTTACCCTCAACAGGATTGATTCCTAATAACTCCAAGGACTTGTTTATACCGTAAACACGATTTTTGGTCGAAATAACTGCCACTTTAGTCATATTATACACCATATCTTTGGTAGTAAATTGTATTTATAAAATTAAAATTTGACTGTTTAAAAAAATAAGGCAATGCAGTAGAACCGATATAAGTCTAAATTAAATTAATTACTTTTCGAAGTTTCGTTATCATATCTTCTGAATTTTTCCCAAATAATCTTATCATCGGTTCCTTACCTTTTGCTCCCGTATCCCATATAATATCCGGAATTTCCTTAATATCCGTCTTATTTAAATATTCCTTAATCAACCACTGCATAGTAGAATGCTCTTTTTTCTTGACTTCATCCGGCTGAGTCTCTCTAACGAACTCGTAGGTTTTTAAATCGGTTTTTTCTTCTATATTTTGAACAAGACTTGGTGAATACTTTAAATTCATTACAAAGTTAATTGATTTATCAAATTCTTTAGCCGTAAGAATTAATCGAGCAGTATGATCGGAAACACCAAATTTAATAACTCCAGATGCCTTAGGATACCCATTAATAATTGTAACTCTTCCTTCTATACCGGCAACCTCACTCTTATCCTTGGCATTCGGAAGAGACCCAGAAATATTTAGTCTAACTTCAGGGATTAATTTGCTAAAAACCTTTTTTTCTGAGATAAAATTATAAATTTCCTTAATCTGGTTTATAACTTCAATCTTTTCCTTAGGAATTGTTAAATCAAGAACCTTTCCTTTATTTGGTAATTCAACATAATTTTGAAATTTTTCATTGAAAAATTTTTCAGCTAAGGAAATAGATTCTTCAATGTTATATCCTTTACTCAAAAAAGCCGTAATTGCCGAAGAAAAGACACAACCTGTTCCATGAATATTACCTTTTATGTCAATTCTTCTTTTCTCTGATGTCTTAAAGATTTTATTAAATCCCTTTTCTGACTTTTTATTAATAAGAATTAAATCAAAGATTTTATCTCCATTAATTCCTGCACTTTTTATGATTACTGCTTTTTCTTCATTGATATTTTCAACTTCGGTATACATTTTATTTAAAATTATGGAAGCTGCTGTTTTTAGTTTATCAATGTTTTCCTTCGTTATATTTTTAAGTTCCATATCAGAATAGTAACTAGCTTCGGAAATATTCGGAGTTAGAATCTTTACAACTGGAAATAGGTTTTTTTCTATTTCCAATTCTAAGCCCTCATTTGAAAGCCTTTCTCCTGAACTAGATGTTGATATGGGGTCTAAAACCGCGCACAAATCGTATTTTTTAATATAATCAACAATTATATCTAATCCCTTAACATCAGGTACCATTCCAATCTTTACAAATTTTATGGGATAATTACTTAAAATGGCATCTAATTGCTTATCTAATTGATCAGAAAGAGAACTATATCCATAAAAATGTGTGGCGCTTTGATAAGTTATTGCTGTAATAACGGAAAAAGGATGGACTCCACATCTATCAAAAGTTCTTATATCTGCTTGAATTCCCGCTCCAGAAGTAGGATCTGCCCCAGCAATAGTTAAACAAAAAAAGTCCATAATTCAATTAACATAACAAGGTTAAAGGATTTTTCTATTCACAAAAAGTATATTGTTTTATTCTTATTTTGAATTGACTCTTGCAAAGGCCCATTTTGCCTTATCGTCTAAGCCAAGGGTTTCATAGGATTTACCCAGATATAAAAAAGCGTCGGGAAACTCAAAATCCTCCTTAACAAGCTTAAATAAATGGTTTATTGCCAAATCGTACCTTCCTCTTAAGTAGTGAATTTTTCCTCTTAAAAAATAGATATTATGTCTTTTAAACGTTGGCAATTTTTTGTCGTCAAATACTGCTAATCTTTCGATTCCCGCTTCATAATCCTTTTTTTCAATAAAATCTTCAATTACATCAATTAATTTTAAAAAGGCCATTTTGTCGGCGATTTTCTTTATTTTTTGCATTTTTTCTTGTTCTTTTTTACCTTTTAACGCTTCCTTTTCTTTACTTGCTCTTTTTTCTAAAACTTCGTTACATGTTGCGATTAAATCCGAAGAATACTCCTCGTTACATAACGGACAATTCTTAGAGTGGGGTATCCAATCTATTAAACAACTTTCATGAACGCTATGTCCATTAAGACATTCACACAAATGATCTTTCCCTTCTTCAATATCTAAATGGCAAATTAAACAGGAAGGCATAAAAGAGCTATTAAGATTATTTTAAATATCTTAAACAATCAATGAAAATTTTATATATATAATAAAACTAACATTTTTAAGACTATTCTTTTCAGACTATCAAAATGAATAAAATAATATTCAAATTATTTCAAATAATAATATCAACGAGATTTTGTTGAATTATTTGTGGCATTAGTCCGAATGCCTCTATCCCATCAACCGAAATGGAATTTGGGGATGGTTTTTTCAGGATATTATACCCCGCATTTACATCGTAGTAATCTTAATACTTCTCGCGTCTTTATAATATTATCAAATGAGTGTCTCCTTTATATTGATTATAGATTGCCAATTTACTGATTTATTAAAAATTATCTCGTTATTACATCTTGATAATATCAGATAATACGTTCCTTGATTAATGTATTCATTTTTAAAAGATTAAAAAATTTAATATGTTTAAAAATATTTTTTCGCAAAGAATTTTTTACTAAGAATTTTATTACTAAAACTTTTTTATAATTATTGAATAATTAATTTTAATTTCATAAATTTAAATTTGTGAGGGAATATTTTTTTTGACTGTATCTAAAAAAGACCTCTTTTCGGAATTATTCAATAACTTTTTTGATATTACTGAAGAAGTGCTGTCTGTTATCGTTTCTGATAAGGGGGGTTTAATTATTGCTGGTGAGAAACGGAAAGATATAGACATGGAAATTATAAGCGTTTTAACTGCGATAATTAATCCAATATTGGAAAGAATTCGAAATGAATTCGCTTTTAAAAAATTTGGTACAGCAAGTTTCGATACGGACGAACACCGCCTCCTATTTATCTCTGTTGATGAGAATATTACGCTAAGTTTGGTCATAGATTCTATGGCTTCCGTCGATAAATTGTCGCCATACGCGTATTTTCTTACGGAAAAAGCAGCCCAAATTATTTACGGTAAGGAAGACGAGAGGATTCAATTAACAATCCCTAACTTTGAATACGACGGAGAAAGCCCTGAAAGATTGAAAAATCAGATTTATCAGATGAGATTAGAAAGTGGAGGTGTCTACAGATTCAAATTTATCGTACTAGGCGACCACGAGGTCGGCAAAACCTCCATAATTAGAAGATATGTTGATAAGAAGTTTTATCACGATTATCGTGCGACAATAGGGTTAAATATTTTAATGCATAGGTTTGAATTTTACGGAAACGAAATAAATTTGTCTCTCTGGGACATTGGAGCGCAAAAATATTTTAAACGGTTCAGAAAAACGTATTACATGGGATCTCAAGCTGTTTTTATTGTTTTTGACTTAACCAATCTTCAATCCTATGAACACGTGACTGAGTGGTTTGAAGAGTTAGCTGAATTTATTCAGGATAAAGATATCCCTATTGTAATTGTTGGGAATAAAACTGATTTGAAAGAAGAGAGAGTAATTAGTTATCAAGAAGGAGTCGAATTAGCAACAAGATTGTCTGAAAAAGGAGTTTCTAAGATTTCTTATATTGAAACAAGCGCTCTAACCGGAGAGAATGTTGATGATTCGTTCTCACTCATTAGCTATCATTACATCATGAAATCGAAGGAGAGGGAAGAAGATTTGCTCAAAAAGGATTTATTAGGAGAAATCATTGCTATCATCGAATACAAAGGCAGATTAGAAATAGCCTTTATTTCGGAAAATCCGTTCTGGAGTCCTGGCATACAAATATTAACTGAATTGAAACAATTAGGAGAATATTCAAAACTCAAAGACGATAAAGAAGAAAAGATATATAAATACGCTAATAATTTGACATTGAAAAATTTTCTTTACGAAGTAATAGATGTCTCAACTTCTGACGGTGCTTTTTGTATATTTGACGCTCGCTCTAAAATCGATCCTATATGGAGAGAATTAGTAATCAGGATTATTGAGAATATTCAAGAAAATAAGGTAATATTAGTGGGAATTCGCGTTTCAGAAAGTACAGATTGGTCTGAAATAATGGAACAATTTGATGTGAACGATCTTTTGGAACAGAAAATGATCTCTCTACTATTCTTCAAAATCGGCATGGAATATCGATTGGAAATCTACGACCAGCTAATAGTAATGTTGAACACGATTAAAAATATTGGATAATTTTTTTCTTGATTTAAATTTGACCTTATTATTTTTGAACTACCACTCACTAAAGTGTGTGGATTCCTAATTCACAGAAAATAGCTCAACAAGATTCGGGAATCGTGCCGAGTCTTACATTTTCTCCAAAGGCTTAACTTCCCGCTATTCCATCGGTAGAATTCCGTTTCTTTTTGTAGTCGTTGGTTATCCGACCAAAGAGTAGGAATTAATTAAAATATATTTTAAGAGAATTAAAAAAAAAGGAGTAAGAAGATTTAATGAATTCTCCTCCAGCTCACTTCATCACCTTCCTAAAGAGAAGGTGTTTTCTTGAGCAGTCAGGATAAAAAATAAAGGAAAAGTAAAATAACTTTACTTATAAAAAATTTTTAATTGTTGCTAACAATAATTCGAAGGTGAATTCTTATAATAAAAGGATTTAGAGGGAAATTATTAAAAGTCAATTTAACCACTAAGGAGATTTCTAAGGAACTATTAAATGAAGAATATGCAAAAAATTTCTTAGGTGGAGCTGGTTATGCGTGTCGTTATTTGTACGATCTAATTGAAAAAGAGACGAATCCACTTTCCCCTGAGAATGTTATAATGATAATGACAGGTGTGCTGCAAGGTACCTTTGCACCTAATACTGGTAGGTGGGTTGTATGTTCGAAATCTCCTTATACCGGATTTTGGGGAGAATCTAATTGCGGAAGTTGGTTTGGTTCTGAGGTTAAAAAGGCGGGATTTGATGGTATAATAATAACTGGCTCTTCTGATAAACCAGTTTATCTTGAAATTAAAGACGAAGATGTGAAATTAAAAGACGCAGACTTCTTATGGGGTAAAGGCACATTTTATACCACCCAAAAACTTAAAGAACTTTTTGGTAACGATAAAGCCATGGTGGCGTGTATTGGTCAAGCTGGTGAAAACCTTGTAAAATTCGCTAATATAGTCTCTGAACAAAGGGCTGCGGGAAGAACTGGTATGGGTGCTGTTTTAGGCTCAAAAAAGTTAAAAGCAATAATTGTGAGAGGAAGCAATATTAAATTAGATGTGGCTAATCCTGATAAACTAAAAGGGGCTATAAATAAAGCCAGAGATAATGTAAAATCGTCTTTAATGACTGAAATCTTGAGTAAATTCGGAACGTCTGGTGGAGTTGATCTGTATAATGCAACGGGAGAATTACCCAATAAATATTTTACACAATCTAAGTGGGCTAATTCCACAAATCTTTCTGGAGTAACAATGGCAGAAAAGATTTTGGTTAAAAACAGATTTTGCCATTCGTGCGTAATTGGCTGTGGAAGGAGAGTTGTTATTAAAGAGGGTAGATACAAAACCGATGAGATTGAGGGTCCCGAATACGAAACGCTAGTGAGTTATGGAAGTTTGTATTTAAACGATAATTTAGAGTCTATAGTTCATATTAATATCAAATGTTATGATTATGGAATTGATACTATTAGTTCAGGAGCAATTATTTCGCTTCTAACTCATCATTATAATAAAGGTAATATTAAGTCTGAGGATCTTGATGGCTTAAAGCCAGAATGGGGCAATATTGAAATTTCCGAAAAATTTTTAGATAAAATGACTAATCGAGAAGGGATAGGAGATCTATTAGCAGAAGGATCTGACGCTATAGGTAAGAAATTTAATATTTCTCAAGAGGAAATCGCTACAGTTTATGGTTTAGAAGTAACTTATCACGATCTTCGTTCAAATTATGGGATGGCCATAGCATATGGGATGGGTTTAAAGGGACCTTCACATAATCTATTAGATACCTATTTTATTCTATCTGGGATTCCTTTAGATGAAATTGACATAAAACAAATAGATAAATATTTAGATAACGAGGATATGGCTGAACTCTGTTCTTTACTTATGGATTACAGAGCCCTATACGGTTCTCTGATTATGTGTTCATTTTGTAATCCTCCACCTTCACAAGTCGCAGCCATTATTGAACATGCAACCGGGTTAAAATTTGGGATAGATGAGATTAAATTGTATGGTGAAAGAATCGCAACCATGAAACGACTTTTTAGCATAAAAATGGGATTAACTGCTGTAAATGATAGATTACCTCAAATTTTGTTGAGACCATTCCCAGACGGAGGTTCAGCTGGAAAAACACCCGATTTTGAAAAATTAAAAAAGCTTTTTTACGAATATAAAGACTGGGATCTTATAACAGGAATACCAAGTGAAACTAAATTAAAATCTTTGGATTTGAATAAATTCTAATTATAATATTTTTATTTTAAAAAGATTTTTAAAAAGATTGCTTCTTTTTCAATTAAAAATAAAAAAAGATAAATTCTTTACTAATATAAGCATTAACAACTAGAATAATAAATAGCGAATTGTAATGTTTGATTACGATGAATATAACAGATGGATGAATGAAGCAGAAAATACATTTAAGTCGGCAATAGTAGACAAAGATAATGGATATTATAATTGGTGTTGTTTTAAAAGTCAACAGGCTGGATAATTTGCGTTAAAAGCACTTTTGTATGGTTTGGGATTCACACCCTTTGGTCATTCGTTAACTAAACTAATGGGAAATCTAAAAAATCAAAAAATAAATGTTTCTACAATCTCATCATCATGCAAAAAGTTAGATTTACATTACATTCCATCTCGTTATCCAAATTCATATCCTTCAGGTTCACCATATGAATATCATGATGAGTCGATAGCAGAAGAGGCTATAAAGAATTCTGAAAATGTCATTAATTTTGTGAAGAGTGTTAAAAAATGAATAAAATGTTAAAACCTATTAAATATACTATTAAAAAATATATTAATGATGTAATAAAAGAATTAAATCCTAAATGTATTATACTATACGGCTCTTTAGCAAGGGGAGATTTTAACGAAAGGAGCGATATTGATATTATTGTGATTTCATCGCTATTACCAAAGAATTATTACGAACGAGCAAAACTACTTTATGGTCTGATTAAAACTTTTGATCCAATTGACCCTATAGGTTTTACTCCTGAAGAATTTATCAATATGATTAAAAAAAGGCATTGTACAAGTTTATTTGCTATGGAGGAAGGAAAAGCTTTGTATGGAAAAAAATATTTTTCTTACTTAAAAAAGATTCATAAAGAAGTAATTATTAAATACAAGATCGTTAAAGGAAATTCTGCTAGGATTCCAAAAGCGCTAATTTAATTTTATTACTTTTTCCACCGATTTTTCATTATTTCTTTTAATTAGTCCTTTAACAAATTATTTTGCTATTCTATGTTATTCCTCTATTCGCCAAAATTTTACGCATTTTTTCAGCATCCTTAGGGTATGTTTTGTATACAAGAGTGTAGAGGATTAAGCAAAGAGTCCACGGAATTAAAGCTACTAAAAACATCCCGTATGCAAGTGCCATCATATTCCTCGTTCTTATAGCTGCTGGTAACGAACTAATTTCAGTTCCTAAAGGAGGTGTTTGATAACCAAAGAACATGGCGATCACCCCTACTAATATTGCACCGAGGGCTCCAAAAGTTCCTTCAAACAATCTCCCAACAGAGTATGCTGTGCCCCTAATTTCTGGTTCAAAAATCTACAATTAGAAAAGCAGATTGCAAAAATTAAAAATTCACTTTTTCAACCTTTGTTTTAATTTTTCTGAGATTAAATCTCCCATTTCGTTAGTTGAAAGAGTTTTAAGGTTTGGATTTGTAACATCAATTGTTCGTCCTTCTGTAAGAGCGTCCTCGACCGCACTCTCAATTTCTATTCCTATTTTAGATTTAAAAGATTCTTGCATCATTAATTTTACGCTTAAGATCGTTCCAATTGGATTAGCTACATTTTTTCCGGCAATGTCGGGAGCAGATCCGTGAATTGGCTCGTACATTGAGACTTTACCAGGATGGATGTTTCCACTTGATGCCATTCCTAAACTACCTATGAGAATCGCCCCTTCGTCGCTAATTATATCGCCAAACATATTTCCAGTTACAACTGTCTTGTATGCATAGGGAGTTCTGATAAGCCATTGGCAAAAAGCATCTACATATATATCCTCCGTCTGAATATCTGGATATTCTGAACTGATCTCATGAAAAACTTTGCGCCATAATTGGCTGGGTTTCAGAATATTAGCCTTATCTACTGATGTAATTTTGGTGTGGCCCATTCTTCCTGCAAATTCAAAAGCAAATTTAATTATACATTCACATCCTTTCCGAGTATATAGCATGATATTCTGAGCTTCATCTTCTTTTAAATATCCAATATTTTTATAAAGCCCCTCAGTATTTTCTCTTATAAAAAATATCTCAATCCCCTCACCGATAAACTCATTCTTTAAAGGACACCGATCTCTTAGAGCTTCGTATAATTTTATCGGTCTCAAATTCACATATAAATCTAAATCTTGTCTTATCTTAAAAATTGCGATCTCGGCAACTCCTTGTGGCAAACTCGGAATTCCAATAGCTCCAAATAACAACGCATCGGAATTTTTAATCGTTTCAAACGATTTTTCAGGCAAACTTTCTCCATATTTTTTCCATATGGCGCCTCCCGCAGGAGCTTCTTGAAATTCAAACTCAAAATCAGTGTAATCGTTAATGATATTTAATATTTTTAAACCCTCAGGAATTACTTCTTTACCTACGCCATCGCCTTCGGTAAATGCGATCACTTTTTTCATAAGACATAAACTCTCAAAATTTCTTTATATTATATTAATTTTATAAAAATTTTAGATTTAAGAGATTTTGTAAAAATTTTTGAAGGAAAAAAAGCAGAAAAAAAGCATTTTTAAAAATCAATTAAAATATTACAGTTTTTCTCAAATTTAATTTCAAAATTCATTATTAAATTATTGGTTCATTAAATTTCTATTTTTAATTTAATATTTCAGACGAGAAATTTAATGGATAAAGATAGAATGCCCATATAATTCAAAATAAAAAAAAATCTTAGATCTCTGGGCTCAGAACTATTTCTATCGTTTCAAATTTAAGACATCGCAATTTTGTCGATTGGATGAAATTTGAAAATTTATTAACCAAAACATATTCTATCGAAAATTTAACGCAACCTTTAAATATTTAAAAGAAGTAATATTATTTAATAAAGTTCAGATTGAAAAATGTGGACTTTACAAAAAAAATTTTATGAAAATAATTATAAAGTGGAGGAATGATAAGATATGGCAAAAAAAGTTTTCGCTTGGAGTCCGATCAGAAAATTGATGAAAGATAATGGCGCTGAAATGGTTGCTCGAGATGCAGTCGATGCTTTAATTGATTATTTAGAAAAAGTAGCTAAAAATATTACAAATAGAGCTCTTGAAATGACGAGACACGCGGGTCGGAAGAATTTTTAACGCGTTACGCTTTAAAACTTTATATTGACCCTAAATGATATGGACATAGCGATGAAACTCGCTCAGAAGTAAAAGAAATTTACTTCTTTTAAATTTATATCATTTTTTTTTTTTTTTTTTTTTTAATTACAGGTTTCAGTTTTTTGTATACAAATGTCTCTTTTGCTTTTTTCATCTTTTCTTTATATATTATATTCTCTTTCTTTAATTCTTCTTCAGACTTTCGAAAGAATTTCAGGATGTCTTCATTCCAATAATTATTGTTATCGATAAACCTAAAATTTTTTGTCTCAAAATTAAAAATTAAGGCACTATGAGAACCACGATCCCGTAAGTAATACCAATTCTCCCGCTCGCTAGATGATACATGAGGAGTGTTCTCAAAAAAATCTATTGGAAATAATTGTAAGCATCTTAAGACTTGTAAAGGATTAAACCCCATTTTTTCCTCTAGAGTCTCAGCACAAGCCTCTATTACTCTATTGAAATTGTGATTAAATTCAAAATTGCTCATTAGATAAATCTTATTATCAAATTTTACTTTTATTTATTATTAAAACATCCTTTTTTTTTATTTATTTTTCTTACTTTAGAAATATTTCTCAAGAGTAATTTTTTTAATACTTTCTCTAAAAATTGACAATAAATTATTTATATTATAACTTATCTATTTATATTCTAATTATTTTACATTGTGTGATAAAATGAATAAAGACGATATTTGCTTTATGTCTGCGTTCGAAATGGCAGACAAAATAAGAAGACAAGAACTCACATCGGAGGAAATAACCGAGATCATTATCGAAAGAATTGAAAAAATAAATCCCCTAATTAACGCTTTTTGTACTCCGACATTTGAGTTGGCAAGAGAAATGGCAAAAAAGGCGGACGATTCCGTTAAAAAAGGTGAAAAATTGGGGCTATTACATGGGATTCCAACCTCTATAAAAGACGAAATAGAAACAAAGGGAATTAGAAGCACTTTTGGATGTAAAATATTTGAAAATTACGTTCCTACGGAGGATGACGTATCAGTTAAGAGGTTGAAAGATGCTGGCATTGTTATGTTAGGGAAAACCAATCTCCCACCTTTTGGATATGCTCCAATGACAAACAACTTAATTTTTGGACCAACTAAAAATCCTTGGGATTTAGGGAGGACTCCCGGAGGTTCTAGCGGTGGTGCTGCAGCAGCTATGGCTTCTGGATTGGGACAATTAGCTTTGGGTGGTGATGGAGGGGGTTCAATTAGGATTCCTGCTAGTTTTTGTGGTGTTTACGGAATTAAACCGAATTTTGGGAGGGTGCCGAACCTTTTTGCTAAATTAGGAGGAATTATCGGGACATTTAGTCAAGAAGGGCCTATTGTTAGATATGTGAAAGATGCCGCTTTAATGTTGGATGTGATTGTAGGAGAAGATGATTCATATAAATATTCATTACCAAAACCAAACTTTAGCTACCTTGAGAAACTTAAAGAGAAACCCAATAAAATAAAAATAGGTTACGCTTTAAATTTAGGAATTGCGAAAACTCTCGATCCTGAAGTTAAAAAGTCTATTTTAAATGCCATTGAAAAATTTGAGAACCTCGATTGGTTAGTTGAGAAAAGTAATCTGATTGATCTTACGTATTCTAAGGAACCTATTCTTGGTATAACACGACCACGAATAAAGGATCCTTTTATGGTTTTAGGGACAATTTGGGCTTCAAGTTTTAGTAGCGTATTAGATGTTATGGGTTTATTTAAGGAATGGGCGGATAAACTAGACCCTGTGTTAGTTCAAATGGTCAAACTGGGATTTAACATCACTGTAAAAGATATAAAAAAAGCAGAAATTCAAATGGAAATGATTAGCGAAAATATAAATCGACACTTCAAAAAATACGATATTTTAATAACTCCAACCTTAGCGTGTCCCGCTTTTGAAATAGGAAAATCCCTCTTTGATAGGGTTGAGATAGATGGAAAAATGGTAGGAACTAGCGAATGGATGTCATATACTTATCCATTCAACATCAGTGGTCATCCTGCAGCCTCAATCCCTTGCGGCTGGTCTAGCGATGGAATGCCTATTGGAATGCAAATAGTTGGAAGACGATTCGATGAGGTATCAGTGCTTCAAGTTTCAAAAGCTTTTGAAGAAATCACTCCTTGGCAAGATAAAAGACCTCAACTAATTTAAAAAAATATCTATTTGTTATTTTAAATTCTAATCTTATTTTTAAGAATTTGAATATCGGAAATAGAAGTAAAATAACAATAAATTATTTATATTATATTGTGTCTATCTATATTCTAATTATAGAAAATTATATTGGATGATCAAATGGGTAAAGAAGATATTTGTTTCATGTCTGCTTGCGATATGCTTGAAAAGATAAAAACGCAAGAACTGACATCGTTAGAAATCACTGAAACCATCATTGAAAGAATTAAAAGAGTAAATCCAACAATTAACGCTTATTGTACCACAACCTTTGAGTTAGCCAGAGAAAAGGCGAAAAATGCCGACGAAACGGTTAAAAAGGGAGGGGAATTAGGGCTATTACATGGGATACCAACTTCAATAAAAGACAACACGGAAACAAAAGGAATTAGAACTACTTTCGGTTGCAGGATATTCGAAAATAATGTTCCTAAGGAGGACGAAATAGTAGTTACGAGATTAAAAAACGCAGGTATTGTACTTTTAGGAAAAACTAATACGCCTGCTTTTGGATATAAAGGAGTGACTGATAATTTAATTTTTGGTGCTACAAAAAATCCATGGGATTTGAAAAAGACTTCTGGAGGTTCGAGCGGCGGTGCAGGGGCAGCCGTGGCGTCAGGATTAAGTCCTTTAGCTTTGGGTTCAGATGGCGGAGGTTCTATTAGGATTCCTAGTTGTTTTTGTGGTGTTTATGGACTTAAACCGAGCTTTGGAAGAGTACCTCAGAGTAGCATGAAATTAACTGGCAATCTTGGTACATTCGTTCATAAAGGCCCTCTTGTAAGATATGTAAAAGATGCCGCCTTAATGTTGGATGCAATGGCGGGAGAACACGATTCAGATAGATATTCGCTACCAAAACCAAATGTTAGTTATCTTGAGATGCTCAAAGAAAAACCTAAAAAATTAAAAATAGGCTATTCACTTACTCTCGGATTTGCGAAAACTATTGCCTCTGAGGTTGAAAAATCTATTCTAGAAGCTGTTCAAAAATTCGAATCGGAATTCGATTGGTCGGTTGAGAAAAGTAAAATTAGAATAAGAAGTCCTGGAGAATCAATGTGGATTACATGGACATCTGGTTTTGCTTATATGTTAAAACCATTTTTAAAGGAATGGGAGGATAAAATAGACCCTGAGTTAGTTGAAACCGTGAAGATTGGCTTAGATTATTCTGTTCAAGATGTAAGATTAGCAGAAATACAAAGAGAAATAGTTTACGAGAGTATTTGTCGACATTTCAAAAGATATCACATATTAATAACTCCTACATTAGCTTGTCCTGCTTTTGAGCTAGGTAGATCGTTTCCTACGAAAATAGATGATAAAGACGTAGGTCCTGGCGAATGGATGCCATTTACTTATCCGTTCAATATGAGCGGTCATCCCGCGGCTTCAATTCCATGTGGTTGGTCTAGTGATGGATTGCCTATTGGTATGCAAATAGTTGGAAGACGATTTGACGAAGTATCAGTACTTCAAGTTTCTAAAGCTTTCGAAGAAATAGCACCGTGGCAAGACAAAATTCCAAAATTTTAATAAAAAAAAGTTTTTCAAATTAATGGGGTTAATGCCTTTTAGGTGATAACCCAATTTTTTTTCATTTCGTTATTTTGTAAAAATTTAGATGGAAGTAATATAAACTTTTGGATTTGTTAAATTCTTGCTACATGAACTATCATTCTTTGGGCAATTAAGCGCCT
>JAUWBH010000086.1 GCA_030605085.1 Promethearchaeota archaeon
TTCTTTTTTTATTTTTTTCAATTAAGATTAAAGTTCCTTTATTACTCATGATTTGAGCTAATTGGGTCGCCTTACTACCGGGAGCGGCACACATATCTATTATAACCTCATTAGGTTTAGGATCCAATATAATTGCGGGAATCATAGAAGCGATATTTTGTATATAATAGTAGCCTTGTAAGAATTCATGAAGAGACCCTAAATTGTGAGGTGCCTTTATTACTTTAAATCCATATGGAACCCACTCAATTGGTTCTAATTTGAATTTTTTATTTTCTAACCTTTTTCTTAACTCGCTTACCTTAACCTTCAAAGTATTTGCTCGAATAGATTTCAATAAAGAGCGTTCATTAGCTTCGAGAAGCTTTTTTGTTCCCTCTATGCCTAAGAATTGAGCATATCTCTCGACCATATACGGTAAATAATTATATTTATTAGCAAGTTCAAGCGCTATGGATTGCTTTGTTGCGATATCTTATCATCTCAGATTTTAGATATTAAGTTAAGTAATAATATAAACTAATAAAATGTCATTAATTACACTTGTTATAGAAATTTCGAGAAGATTTTGCGTGATTGAAGTAGAAATAAAAGCTAAGATTTTAAATCCTGATGTTATAAAAAGAAAATTTATAAATATGAATGGGGAGTACAAGATTTCGCTTATTCATGAAGACACTTATTTTAATATGCCAAAAAAATTAAGAGATTTCAGAAAGACGGACGAAGCTTTAAGAATTCGTAAATCCATTGAGTTTGTCAAAAGTAACGATAAAAGCTCTATCAAGAAGAGTACGTATTATTTAACTTATAAAGGAAAGAAAATTGATAAAATAACAAAAACTCGTAAAGAAATAGAAACAATAATAATAGATGGCGATAAAGTTAGGGAAATTTTAAAGCAATTAGGATTTATCGAGGTCTTCACGGTTAAAAAAGAAAGAGAATTATATGAGTTTAGTTTTATGGACCACCAAATCGAAGTGTTAATCGATTACATTCCAATATTAAAAAAACATTTTATTGAAGTTGAGATCATGATCGATAATAATGCCTCACCAGAAGAATTAGACAAGGCTAGAGGCGTTCTTTTTGACTTCTTAAAAATGCTTAACATTAAAAAAGAAGACTCTATTACTAAATCTTATTTAGAGTTAATTCTTGACAGATTCAGAGGTAAAGTAAGGAGATGAAGTTTTACTTTCTCTCACCACTTCGTGATGACAAATTGAAATACTATGATAATTGATGGTAATTAATCTAACACCTTTCAAAACTTCTACATACGATGCCAAAATTACTAAGCCTTGTTCGTTACCTCTCAATACCGCGTGATCCCGAATATGGCAATTGTCGGAGATTATAACTTTTTCTAATTTTACATTTTTTGAGATATAAGTGTCATTATATATTAAAGATTCTTTAATTTCCGTATCTTTATCGATGTAAACATTATCACCAATTACAACATTAGGTCCTATAATACAATTATTCCTTACTATTACATTTCTCCCAATGGCGACAGGAGGATAAACCAAAACTCTTCCATCGAATTGAACGCTGGAATCTAATAAATTGTTTTTATTTTCATTTAGATTTTTTATGAGATCATTCATTAATAAGATGTTTCCCTCAAGCAATTCTTCCGGTTTTCCTATATCCTTCCAAATGCCAGAAATAGGATAATGATACAATTTTTTTTCGGCTGCGAGCTTAGGAAAAACATCTCTTTCAATTGAAGTTTTTTTTTTCGGTTCAATATACGAAAAAATATCTGGTTCTAAGATAGATACTCCAGCGTTTATAGGCATAGGAACAAGTGCTCCCTCAGAATTCTTAAATTCTTCTTTTTCGAGAAAATTTAGAATTTTCTTTGATTCTTCATCAACAATTAAAACACCATATCTAGAAGGGTCATCTACTATCTTACTTGCTATAGTCCCAATACCTCCACATTTTTCGTGTGAAGAGAGCATTTTTTTGAAATCAAAATTTAAAATGACATCACCATTTAACATAAAAAAATTATCGTTTTTTAAATATGACTCCGCCAGCTTTATAGCTCCCGCAGTACCCATAGGATGTTTTTCACTTGTATAGTAAATATCAAGACCAAGCTTTTGTGCTTTTTTGCCCATTTTGCCATCTCCAAATACCTTTTTTAAATCATCAGCCATTACGCTTACAGCAAGAACGATATCTTTTACTCCCGCAGATTTTAAAAGAAGCATCTGTCGTTCGATTACTGGTTTGTTTACTACAGGCATCAAGGTTTTGGGTATAGTGCACGTAAGGGGTCTTAGTCTTGTTCCCCAGCCTCCAGACAAGATAATTCCTTTAGTCATCTACAATCTTCTACAATCTTTCTATATTCTTTTTTCTATACAATGACTATAAGTTTAAATAGTTTTATATCCAGAAAATTTTTCTTATTTTTCTTATTCTCGAAGCACTATATAAATAATTATTGAATTAGAAAAGAAAAAAAATTATAAAAATTTCTTTGTTAGATCAATTAAGCTTGTTATAATTTCTTGCATAACACTATGGGGATATAAACTTTTTAGGATTTGTAATTCTTTGTAATACGATTTTTTGCGTTCTTCGTTGAATGTCTACATGTTTTCGGTGGTTATTTACTACAGGCATCAAGGTTTTGGGTATAATTCCTTTAGTCATCTTTCTATATTATTTACAATTAACATTAAAAAATTAAATTTACTGAGAATATTAGTCTTACATTTTTTCAAAATTTAAATTTATATTCAATTAAAAAATTTATATCATTGTACAAACCTTTATATAAATAAACTGACAAAGATTAAAATATCCAAGATAATTTAAAATAATTCAATAATTATTATTAAAATAGGTAAAAAAAAAATGATTTTACAAGAAGCAGTATATTTAGGGATGATGTTCGGAATTATGATCATTTTAATCGTTTTTTTGACAATCTGGTGTGTTGTTGGTGTGGTTGTGGCACTGTGGATTTATAACGATGCTAAAGAACGAGAGAACATGGATGAAACAGTCTGGGCATTAATTGGCTTATTGCTTGGTCTATTTGGATTAATTATTTATATATTGCTACGAGAATAAGAAAAATTATTTAAAAATTTATTGCTAAATCCTATTTTTTTACGTTAATAATAATAAAAAATATAAAATAAAATTCACTTCTACTAACTAGAACCAAAAAATACTTTTCGTATGATTTAAGATGCCTTGTATCCACGGTTTGGACGATGCTAATTGCCCAACTTGCAGAATAATAAAGTCCACTGTACCAAAAATTAGTCCATCATTCATAGAATATAATTTAAATCCGGAAAATACACTTTTTAAGCAACGATCTCTTGAAAAAGAAGAATACTTAAAAGATCTAGCTCCTAGTAACGCAATTTCTAACCTAAATCCAATTAATATAGTTCAAAAACCAAATTTATTGAATGAACTCCCTAATTTTGAAAATAAAATGTTTTTAGATCGATTAAAAGAAATTGATATTGCTAAATTAGACACTTTTGGGATTTCTAAAAAGATCTCTTTAGCAAGTCGGGAATTGAAAATCGATAAGGAAGAATAATTTTATAAATTTCGGACTAATTTAATCTTATATACTGTTTTTTAATTAAATTTATTATTGAACGTTCCGAATTTAATTAATAACCATGAATGTTGAAAAATTATTTATGACCGCTATGGACGAGGCCAAAGAGGCCTTAGCTTTCGATAAGAAAGGAGATTATCAAAAAGCTATTAAAAAATATTTGAATGCCGTCGAAATTTTAAATACAGTTAAAAAAATTAATGAAAACGAAAATTTTGAGTTGATTGAAAAAACTGAAGAGAAGATCGAAGAATATACAAAGAGAGTAAAATTCCTTCAAACTAAATTAAAAATAAATGAAGGTATTGAAAAATTTAAACTTAAGCAATTTGATAAAGCAATAGAAGCTTTTAAGCTAGCATTAGAGAAGAATCCTGAATCCTTCGAAGCATGGAACAATCTTGGATCCGCTTACAGAGAATTAGGCGAACTCGATAGTTCAATTGAAGCGTATAACAAAGCGTTAGAAATTGATTCTAAATATTTTAAGGTTTGGAGCAACTTAGGATTAGTGTATCTTAAAAAAGAGGATTTTAACAAATCAATTGAAGCTTATAAAAAAGCCGTAGAAATTGAACCTAAAAATTTTGAACCTTGGAATAATCTTGGTACAGCGTATAGAGAATTGGGAAATTTAAACAAAGCGATTGAAGCTTATAACAAAGCTTTAAATATTGATTCAAAATTTTTCAAAGTTTGGAGCAACCTTGGTTATATATATTTAAAGAAAGAGGAATACGACAAATCAATAAAAGTTTATAATAAAGCTATAGAAATTGAGCCTAATAATTTAGATGTATGGATGAATTTAAGTGTAATTTATAGCAAACAAGGTAACTTAGATAAGGCGATTGAAACGTATACTAAAGCGGTAAAAATTGATCCAAAATTATTAAATGTGTGGATAAATCTAGGATTAATATATTTTAAAAAAGGTAAATATGAAAAATCTGTTGAAGCTTGTACTAAAGCGTTAGAGATTGATCCTAATTTGTTAGATGTATGGAAAAATTTAGCGGCAATTTATAGCAAACAACAGGACTTAGATAAAGCAGTTGAGGCATATACTAAAGTCGTTGATCTCGAGCCAGATTCACTGGAGGCTTGGAAGTTTCTTGGAAATATTTACAAGGAAAAAGGTGAATTAGATAAAGCAATAGAATCTTACCGTAAAATTGTAGAATTACAACCTGATTCTTTAAAAGCCTGGAATTATCTTGGTATTACATTTTACAAAAAAGAAGATTATAATATGGCGAAATCTGCTTATGAGCGAGTCTTAGAAATCGATCCGCTATTTTTAGAGGGGTGGGTGAATCTAGGGGCAATTCAAATTCATTTGGGTGAATTTGATAGAGCCATTAAAGCATATAATCATGCATTAGAGCTTAAACCTGAAGCTTTTAAGGCATGGGATATTCTTGGTTTAGCTTACCATGAAGTACATAATTATGATAAAGCAGTTGAAGCGTATAATAAAGCGATAGAAATCGATCCGAAGAATTATCAATCCTATAACAATCTTGGTTCAATATACATCCAAAAAGGCGATTACGATAATGCAATAGAAGCATGCAGGACAGCAACAAAAATTAACAAAAATTACGCTAAATCGTGGAATAACTTAGCCATTGCCTTCTATAATAAAGAGCAATATGAAAGAGCAAAGGAATTAATAAAAAGATCGATAGAAATTGATCCTAATGATTCCAAGACTTGGTATAACATGGCTAGAACCATGTTAAAGTTAGACCGACTTGACAACGCGCTTGAAGTATGTAATCGAAGTTTAGAAATTGATCCCAATTTTGAAGATGCCAAAAAACTTCTACAAGCAATTCTTGAAGCAAAAAACAAATAATGCTTTTTGTTAAGGTTAAGATTATAAAGTATGTAACAAATTTTCTTAATTATATTGTAAAACTTTTATTAATTTAATTAGAAGATTATAAAAGAGGTGAAATTAATGGAAATTACTTGGCTAGGACATTCGGCTTTTAAAGTAAAAACAAATAGTGGAAAAATAATTTATTTAGATCCTTATCAAATTAAAGAAGGAGAAAAAGCAGACATAATTGTGTCTTCTCACGATCACGGAGATCACTTTGATAAACGTTCAATAAAAAAATTAATGCAAGATTCTACTATTTTAATTGGACCGGTGAGCATATCAAAGAGTTTAGAACAATTTAATGGAAAGGGTCTGAAAATGCATGAAATTTTTGAAGTCGACGATGTCAAAATCGAATTAGTTCCATCTTACACGATAAAAAAAGCTACGCACCCGAAATCAAACGAATGGATTGGCACAATAATAGAGACGGAGGGTAAGAGGATTTACCACGCAGGTGATTCTGAAAGAATTCCCGAAATGAAAGACTTAAAGGACATTACCGTTGCGCTTTTACCGTGTGGAGGTCGATTTACTATGGGATTTGAGGAGTCGACCTCAGCAGCAGTAGATATAAAGCCAGAAATAGCAGTACCGATGCACAATTGGGGTGCAGACTTAAACGAATATAAGGAGATATTAGCTAAGAAAGACCCAAATATCAAAGTTGAGATATTAGAAAATAAAACCTTAAAAATTTAGTTTATAACTTTTTTATTTTTTTTTCTTCAAGAAATAACATATTCCTTATCAAATATTTAAGTTTAAGTAATTTTAAAACTATTAAAGTAATGAATTAATATAAAGAACATAAAATGTAAAAGAAAATTAAACTTCCTTAAGTGGAAATAATAAATGGAAATAGACGATAACTTAAAGGATCAAACGAGTATTGCGTATATCTCAATGGAGATTGGCATAGATTCGAACATTCCTACATACAGTGGGGGATTAGGGGTTTTAGCTGGAGATACCGTCAGATCTGCTGCGGATTTAGAGATCCCAATGGTCGGTATATGTTTATGTTATAGTATAGGTTATTTTTATCAACTTTTCAATGAAAGGGGAGAACAAAAAGAAAAAGAAATAGATTGGAGTTTTTTTTACGAGTTTGATAGAGTAGAACAGCCCATAACTATTAAAATTGAGGACAAAGACGTTAAAGTTTCAGCGTGGCTCCATAAATCTATAGGGCGATCCGGTCATATTTTACCCATATACTTGTTAACCACCGATGTTGAGGGAAACGAACCATGGATTAAAAAAATGACGGGCGCATTGTACGATTCCACTTCGCGTTGGAACAGAATTGTTCAGGAAATGATTCTTGGAATAGGTAGTGTGAAATTATTAAAAGCTCTAGGGTATAATAATATACAAACCTACCATCTAAACGAAGGCCACGGCTCCTTTGCAATAGTTGAATTATTTAGAGAGCTGGATGATGTCGAAAAAGTTAAAGAAAAAGTGGTATTTACAACTCATACGCCTGTCGCAGCAGGACACGATCGCTTTTACAAGGGATTAGTCAATCAAGTTTTTATAAATCGTTTCCCTTCTGAACTCAATAAGTACGCCTATAAAGATGGTCAGTTGAACATGACGGTTTTAGGGATGAATCTTTCGAGATATAGGAACGGTGTTGCAAAAAAGCACGGAGAGATTTCAAGAAAAATGTTTCCAGGATACGATGTAGATCATATTACAAACGGAATCCATTTACCTTTTTGGGTATCGAAACCTATCAGAAAGATGTTTGATAGAAAGTGGCCTAATTGGAAAGCTAATCCTAGAGTACTTGAGAACGCTATAGAACTTGACGATTTAGATCTATTTGATGCACACATTGAAAATAAGTTCAACCTTATCAGTTATCAAAAGGGACATAGCTGGAACTTGCTTGATGAGGAATTAATTACTATTGGTTTTGCTCGTCGCATGACTTACTATAAAAGACCTACATTTTTGTTCCACGACATTGATAGATTAGGTAAAATCTGTAAAAATAATGTACAAATTATATTTGCCGGTAAAGCCCATCCGAAAGATCAAATAGGTAAAGATTTAATCAAGAGAATATTTGAAGCAGGAGAATACTTGTACGATAATTATGGCGTAAAAGTTGTATTAATGGAGAATTACAACATGGATCTCTCACATATGCTTGTCAGTGGCGTTGATATTTGGTTAAATACACCAAACAGGTATGAAGAAGCCAGCGGTACGAGTGGAATGAAAGCTTGTTTAAATGGTGTTTTAAATCTAAGTGTTTTAGATGGTTGGTGGTTAGAAGGCTATAAAATGAACCCATTAGCTGGATGGGCGATTGGACCTGATGATTCCGATCCTAAAGCTTCTGAAAACAATTGGGATATAGATTCTAACTATTTATACGAGATTATTGAGAACGAGGTTACTACACTATGGCTAAATCACGATGAGTGGGTTTTCAGACAGAAAAACGCAATATCTTTGGCAGCTTACTTTAATACTCATCGTATGGTGGAAGAATATGCTAGAAAATCTTATAAACTACAAAGGCAACCTATTTGGAAATATGTAAGGTAAAACAGAAAGACTTTTTTCGTTTATTTCTTTTATCTTTTTCTTGAAACATAATAATCTAACCACTTTTTGACATTGGTAACACTCTCTTCCTCTACCAAATATTTAATAATGTGTTTTTTAATCGTTTCTTGTTTAGGAATTGGTGGTCCAATATGAGTAATAAAATAATCAATTACCGCTCTATAGGAATGAAGGCGCTTTAATAATTCCACTATATATTTTGCCTTCTCTTTGCTATAAGCAAATCTTTTGTATTTGAAGGAATCTTTAATAGCATTTTCAATATCGTTATCCGATATTCTATATCCCAAAAACTTTTCACATAATTTAACTAAATATAATGTAAAAGCCTTACTATAATGCCGATCTTCTTTCTTAGGAAAATCTATTAAAATTTGTCTCTCAATTGCATCTCTTATTATTTTATCTTGATTTAAATAAATTAACTTTGTTCCTATATGAATTCTTCTGTATTTTTCTTTAATCTTTTGTGGCTTAATAATGTTCAAAAATTTTTCAGTGAGTTCTTTTCTCTCAATTTTAACAGCATAAGTCTTTATTACATTTCCCGTAACTTTGCTTATACGCGTCTTTGGATAAATTTGTGAACTTGTCTAATTTCTAAAGAGTAAGTATTAACTATTAATTTATTGTTTTTTTAGTTGTTAGAAATAGCTGATTTTATAAACAATATCAAATTTTAATAAAGCGAAAATTCCTATATATCTTAGAACAAATTAAAAATATAACATAAGATAAATCTTAACGAAATTCCCAATGAAACCTACAAACCTTACCATAAAAGATTTATTTGCAGACGACGCAAAATTGACCTTTTTAGTAGGTGCAGGATGCTCCATTGGCGCACCTTCCTGCTTACCTGCTGGACGCTCTATGATGGAAGCAATTATTAAATATACCTGTGCCGAATCGGAAATCGAAAAGATTTTGGACTTAGAACAACTCCGTTTTGAAGGGTTAGTGGAAATCGTCCGCGACCGCTTAGATCACCAGCTTAAAATCATTGACTATTACGGTGAGGCTGATAAGCCGAACGTTCAGCATTTTTTCTTAGCAGAAATGATTAAAAAAGGACATTTTGTCATTACAACTAATTTTGATTTCTTAATAGAATATGCCCTTCTTCAATCGAATGTTCCTAAAGGCGAGGTTATTCTAGTCATTACTAAAAAAGATTTTGAGGAATATAATAATCCAAACGAATTGTTTGAACGAGGAAAAAAAACAGTATATAAGATTCACGGTTCGACTAAAAACGTGATTGCTGGCGAGAACACAAAAGAATCGTTAATTGCCACTATACAAGCGTTCGGTTCAAACAAGGAAGGTTTAAACGTGTTCCAAATCCAACCTTTTCAGCGTGGAGCGTTCGATAACGTTTCGAACGGTCGCTCTCTGGTCGTAATGGGGTATTCAGGTAGCGACGATTTCGACGTAGTTCCCACTTTAATGGTTCTAAAGAACCTTAAGAACATCGTCTGGATTAACCATTTCTCGGAAGAGGGTTGTAAAGTTTACGAAATAGACGAATCTACTGCTAAAGAAACGGAAAGTTTAGATAAAATCAATCGAATCCTTGTAGATCTTAAACGGACAAATAACGCTAATCATATCTACAGAGTGGACGCAAATACAACGATGTTGATTAAAGAATTATTGGAAATCGAACCAGAATTAAGCCTAAATAATTTTTCCATAAGTCCTACGAATTGGCTCAAAAATAATGTTAATCCACCAGATGAATTTGAGAAATATTTTATTCCCTACAAAATTTACAATTCTTTTGATATATTAGAAGACGCCTTAAGATGTACAGAAAAAATACTTCGTATAGCTGAAGAAAAAGGCGATAAAAAATGGATACTCGGTGCTCTTAACAACATCGGTCTGATTTACTACGCGCAAGGGAACTATCCCGAAGCGCTAAAAAGCTTGGAGGAAGCGTTAAAGATTTTTGAGCAACTCGATTCTCCAAACGCAAGGACTATTAGAGAGAATATAGAAATTCTTAAGAGTAAAATGAAATAAAAAATTTCTCGGTTATTGCAAAAGGAGTTCAGGTGTTTTTTTTTCTAAAAAAAGCGTATTTGCTTAAACGTCAACCAATTTGGAAATATATTGGATAAATATAAATTTTTTGTAATCATCTATTTTTAGAAACAATAATGAATAAAAGTAAATATAATACAATCGCTTTTGTTTCATTTGAAAATTCCCTTGCTCCTGTTGGTGGTTTAAATGCAGTTATGAATAAATTACCCCCAATAATTGCAGAAAAGTTAAAAAAAATGCAAATTATTTTAATCACACCATTTTTCTATAATATTGAAAAAAGTCGAGCAGCCCTGAATGAGGGTATTATTAATTCTACTGGCATAAAGCCAACGGTTCAATATAGAGAAAAAAATTATAAAATGGAAATATTGGAACATTGTCCATTTAAAAAACATGAGAATTATAAAATATATTTTGTAAAATCGAATGAATTCTTTATTGCTCCTGAAAATCCCTATATAACTCCAGGAAACCAAAATCAATTACTCGAAGATTCTCATTTTTTTTGTACTACAATTCCAAAAGTTTTAAGTTCAATTAATGAAAAGCCTCCATTTCTTCTCAATTTACAAGATTGGGAAACTGCTTTAACATTATATACCATGGAACCTTCAATACAACATAAATGTTTATTAACCCTACATAATCCTTACGATCAAAAGGTAAAACACCTTGAGAATCTTCTAAAGGTGAAAAAAAATTCGACAATTTTAAAGTATACTTTAAAAAAAATGGACATTGTATCAACAGTATCAGAACATTTCGCGTATGAATTAACTCATGAACCTTTATTAACAGAAATACTTGTCCCCCACCTCCAAAAAATTCTTAAAAATATTGAAATAATAGGAATAAATAATGGTAATTTTAAGGAACTTAATTTTCCAACAATTAAAAACGAAGATCAGATATTAAAAAAGAAAAGAGAATATCGAAATGAATTTATCGATGATTTTCTTTTGCAAAAAGAAACAAAATTAAAACCTAAATGGAGCTCAATTATAAATTTAGAAATAAAATATCCTTTATTTATCATTTTTGGACGTAATGATCCCAATCAAAAAGGTTTTGATCTAGCGGCTGCAGCGATTTATAAATTGCTTGATGAGGTTGGAGATGATTTTGCGAGATTTATCTTTTTACCTATACCAGGTAATTACGGTATAAATAATCTTTTTTATCTTAAAGGTTTGGCAGAAAAATTTAGTAAATCAATCATGATATTCCCTTATCGTCTACCTAGAGGTTATATGGAATTACAAAAATCAGCTTCATACATTCTAATGTGCTCTTACTATGAACCATTTGGTGCAGCTCATGAAGGTTATGCAGTGGGAGTCCCAGTAATTGCACGTGCGACAGGTGGATTAATTCAACAAGTATGTCCTAAAAATTTTGGATTGTTATCTAATGAATTAAAAGATATAATAACTAAATTTCATGACCTACCTTTAAATCCTACGGGATATTTATTTCGAGAAAATGAAAGATTCAATAAAAAAAAATTTTGGAAAAAAATAATACATAATAATGATTCGATAAAACAAACAATTGATGAGATCATCAGACGCGATAATCTTCTTTTCAAATCTATGGTTAATTCATGTAAAAAAGTTATCGAGGATGCTGCTAATCTCTACATAAGTAAACCTAAAGAATATGCTGATTTGATTATAAATGGGTTAAAATTATTTCAAAAATTTTCGTGGCATAAATCAGCAGAAAGATATTTAAGAGATTTCTATAAAATAAAAATTTCAAATATCTGATTTTCTGACTTACATCTTATAATTTACAATTTACAATTTTAAATGGACGAATCTTAATGTATTCATCAAATTGCTTTCTATCAAAGTAATCTTCAAAGGTTTGAATAAAAATTTCTTCCAATGTGTTTAATCCTAAAATTAAACCTTCCATATCTACTGCTAAAAGTAATATGTATTTCGAAGTAGCCTCAAGAAAAAAGCTCCCTGGTTGAATTTCTTCATCAATGTGAGCTTCAATTATTTGATTTGTCTCTCTAACGATTTCTTTTTTAGTAAATAGAAGTATTAAATACTCATTTGTATAATCTTCTTTCAAATAAGAATCTCTAATCGCCGAAGCTATAAGAGAGGTGCTTAAATAATTTTTAAAAAGTTGTTGAAAGCGATTTAGTTCTTTTCTAAACTTGCTTTTGTTGTGATAAAAGGTAAAGTCGTTAGTCAGCTCTAATGGCTTATCATCGTAATATGTAATTGTTTTAGGAGGTTTTTTAAATTTATATTTTTTAATATATTCTGGCATAATGCTCGTTCGAGGGTATTAATATTTTTCTAATAATACTAATTTAAAACAGTTATTGTTTTCTAATTAAAATATAAATTGATTTTTAAAAAATACATAGTTTATAATTCTTAAATAAAAGTAAAGAAGCATAATGAAATTGGGAACGCTAAATTTAGAAAATAATTTAATATTATCACCCTTGCTAAATGTGACTACAGGACCTTACAGAAGATTTTGTAAAAAATTTAACAAGATAGGGCTAGTTTGCGTACCAATGTTTTATTCTAAAAGAATAACAAATGAGCCTAAATCTGTTGTTCACGAATTATATAAGATTGAAGAAGAACGCCCTATTAGCGTCCAATTAATAGGCTCTGATACTGAAGCCCTAAAGAAAGCTATTGAATTTCTTGAAAATTATAAATTCGATGTATTAGATATTAATGCCGGGTGTCCATCCAGAAGAGCAATAAAAGCTAGCCAAGGTGGTTATTTATTAAAAGATCTGAGGAAATTAGAAGAATTACTAAATACTGCCTTAAAATACTCGTCGAGACCTGTTTCTCTAAAAACAAGATTAGGATATGAAAATACTATTAAAATTAACGAATTAGCTAGAATAGTTAATAATTCAGGAATTGAGTTTTTAACAGTTCATGCTCGAACGGTAAAAAATAGGTTTGATAATTCTTTATTAGATTTGGAAACTTTAAAAAAACTAAAGAAAATAGCCGAAATTCCATTAATCGGAAATGGGGATATAAATAATCCTAATTTTGCAAAACTTTTTTTAGATTATACCAAAGTCGATGGACTCATGATTGGAAGAGGCTCAATGGGAAATCCCAAGATATTTTCTCAAATTTATGAATATATAACAAATGATAAAGAAACTCTTTTTAAAAATAACATAGATTTAATGAAAAAATTCATAAAAATTTATGAACAAACGCTTGATGATTTTTTAGATGGAATATCATTCAATTATCCTCGTAATGAATATAAGTTTATTGAATTAAAACGAAATTCAATTTGGTTAACAAAAAACATAGATAATTCTACTGATATTAGAAGAGAATTAAGTAGGGCTAAGAATTTAAAACAATTACGAATACTTTTACAAAGAATTTTTAAAAAGTAAAAAATAAATGTATTAAATGTGTCAAATTATAATATTGTAATTCCATTTTAATATTATTAATTATTAAAAAAAATTTAAATAATTGAACTTTTTTTAAATAATTTAACTACTAAACTAAATTGAGTGAAAAATTCATTGGCAAAACATAAATTATTTCTAAGTTGGATGGTTCTATTTTTTATATTTCTTATTGTTATTGTACTTTTATTGATTATCACAAAAGGGGCCAGGTTCATGATATTTCCTGTAATAATTCTAGCAGTCATTTTTGTGTTATTCTGTCCAATCATAATTATTGATCATAAACGAGCTTCAGAATATAAGAAAAAAGAAAAAGAAAAAGCTAAAGAATTAGAATTAAAGGGCGTTGAATTAGAAATAGAGAAAGAGAAATTAGAATTGGAAAAATTAAAATTGTTAAAAGAACCTGAGAAAATTTCTGGAAATTTTTGTAGATTTTGTGGTGCATCAATAGATGGTTCACCTAATGTTTGTCCTAACTGTGGAAGCTCGTTGTCAAAATAAAAGAAGTGTTTTAATTTATTTATGGTTTAATTTTTCAAATTAAAAAAAAATATAGCTGTTCTTTTTTTTAAATTTCTTATAGTCTTTTATTGAAAATAGTAAAATAATAAATATGACAAATAAAGCGAAAATCTTTTTTATAAAACATAAGATTCTGACGTGTTGGATTTTCGTGTTTATTATTCTTACTTATATTTGCATTAGGTCATTAAGAATTGTTAAAGAGATTGAACTCAAAGTAGCTGTTGTTTTAATAGAAATATTATTTTTTCTCTTATTTTATCCTTTCTATGTTGTTGATAGAAATAGTGCTGTAGAATACAAAATTAAAGAAAGAAAGAAGGTTTCAGAGGAAAAGAAAAGAAAAGAAATGGAAAATGCAAAAGAAGCTGAAGAATTAAAACAAAAAATTAAAGAACTAGAGGAAAAACTCGCAGCAAAAACCTCTGATGCTGTTGATGTTTTAGTCTCTGAAAAAATTTGCGAGTTTTGCGGAAAAAAGGTCGATAAGGAATTTATAATTTGTCCGCATTGTGGAACTGAATTTTGAACCGAATTTTGAATATATTTAAAGCAAATTTAAATATAAACATAAGATATTTTGAGTAAAAACTAACTTATTTTTAAGGAATAATTACTATTATATTAAAAAATAATTGATATGGAATTGTTAATATCAATGGAATAGAGAAAAAAATGTATAAAAAAGTAAAGGAAAAAGAAATTAAAGATTCCGACCCTGAAATTCTCGCTTGGCATCGAGAATATGGTGGATATCTTGAAACGCCTTTAATGTATATATTTCCTCAACCTAAAGATCATATTAAAGACAAGAAATTCTTCATAATAAAAGATTATGAAAGTGCCCTTTTCTATAATAAGGGAAAACTTGCAGGAGTTCTTGGAGGAGGGGTTTACAAAATCGAAAAGAAGGCGAGGATTAAAGGAACCGAAATTGTTTATTTCGATATATCGCTTATTGAGGTTCCCTGGGGAATACCACAAGTAAAGGGCATTCCTACTAAGGATGGATATATCGTAGGTTTATATGGTGATTTAAAACTTAAAATTACTGATGTTAAGACCTTCTATAATGATGTTGTAGCAGGAGTGAAGGCATGGACAATACAAGATTTAAAAAATTGGATTATAAGTCTTTTACACACCTCCTTGAGGGATATTTTCAAAAAATATAATGCAAAAAGTATTATTTTAGAGGATCGTGAACAAGTAATGAAGCTTGTAAAATCTAAAATCACTGAGGAATTCTTAAAATATGGATTGACACTGGAAATATTTAATGTGATTGGCATAAAAACTCCTGATGATGTTGAGAAGCTATTTGAGCAAGAAAAAGAAAAAAGGCAATATATAATTACCCAAAAAAACAACATCCAACAGCGAATTAAAGATTTAAAAGATAAGTTAAATGAACAACAAAATCTCTTAGTTGATGATAAAATTTCTCAAGGGGATTACGAGAGAAAGAAACGACAAATTCAAACTTTTATTAACGAAGCTGAAGAAGAATTGAATGACATAAATGAAATGTTAAATAAAATTTCATCTAATGAGAGTATTGATAACAATAGTCTTGGGGAAAAATATAAATCTTGTACTTACTGTGAAAAGAAAATTGATAGGGAATCAAAGATTTGCCCTTATTGTGGGAGCGAGAATTGAATGATGTTAACGGAAATTTCATCTAATGAGATTAAAAAAATAGAATTTATATTATATTTATTTATATTTATTTAAAAGCTCATCTGGAGCGAAAACTCCGTCTTCTGTAATAATTCCTGTTACTAACCTGAACGGAGTTATGTCAAATGCGTAATTTAAGCACTCGACGCCGTTTGGTACTATTTGTACCTTACCAAGAACAAGACTTACTTCAGAGCTATCCCTTTGTTCAATAGTAACATTTTCAACAGTCTCTTGAAGAGATAAGGTTGAAGTGGGAGCCGCTACATAAAATGGAATACTGTTGTCTTTTGCCGCCAAAGCGACCAAATAGGTACCGATTTTATTGAAGACTGCGTCGGAAGTCACTCTATCAGTGCCAACAATGACCTTATTTATCTTTCCCAATCTCATTAATAATCCCGAAGATGTATCTGAAATTACCTTGACTGGAATCTTATCGTAAATGAGTATAAATTCGTTTATAAACTCTTTCATAAAATATAAATACTATAATAATCTATAAATTTTAATTTTGAAAATTGTAGAAATTAAAAAACACTGAATTTTGCGGATTTCCAAAAAAAATACTTAAATATAAAAACAACCAAAATAGAATTATCAAAGCAATTTTTTATAAAAATGTAAAACAAATCAAAAAACGAGCATTAAGGTTGTCATAATGGGAACTGAAAAAATAATGAAAATATTATCAATTATCGGTGTTGCTTTATTAATAATTGCCGGGATATCCGAGTTATATTGGCCTATTTTTAGAGAAGGTATGTGTTCAGAATGCATACTTCCCGGTGTTATTTATATTGGAATTGCGGTAATAGTTGCATTAATGGTTCTAAGTCCTGGTAAACCAATTCCACTCAATCCATTTTTACTATTGCTATTAGGAATAATTGCAGCATTATGCTTCTTAGTTAAATTTAATCCACTAGGATTAATTGGTGGAATTTTAATAGTTCTTGCAGCTATCTTAGGACTTATTAAGAAGGAATAATTTAAATAAATCCCTTTTTTTTTTTCTTAATTCTTAATTTTAATTTCTCTTCTTTTTCTGAGGCTTTTCTCTTCTTTTCTCGCAATTTAAAAATCATAAGTCTATTATTTCGATGTCTAATTATTTCTAAAGCGAAAAGTTATTACTCATATTTTCTTATTTTTGTTGTAATAGAACAAATAATGGTGATAATATGGTGAAAATTTATAGACAGGGTGATGTGTTATTCAAGAAAATTGAATCCTTGCCTAAAAAGAAGCGCAAATTAGACACAGATGTTATCGTTAAAGGAGAGGCAACTGGATGTGCCCATCGCATCGTTAATGGAGATATATTTGTATCGTGGATTGAAAGAGTAGGGTCGGTGAATTTTTTGAAGGCAAGATTAAATGTAATTTCATCTAATGATATTAAAAAAATAGAATTTATATTATATTTATTTATATTTCTTTAAAAGCTCATCTGGAGAGAAAACTCCGTCTTCTGTAATAATTCCTGTTACTAATCTAAATGGAGTAATGTCAAATGCGTAATTCAAACACTCGACGCCATCAGGTACTATTTGCACCTTACCAAGAACACGACTTACTTCAGAGCTATCCCTTTGTTCAATAGTAACATCGTCAACAGTCTCTTGAAGAGATAATGTTGAAGTGGGGGCCGCTACATAAAATGGAATATTGTTATCTTTTGCCGCCAAAGCGACCAAATATGTACCAATTTTATTGAAGACTGCATCGGAGGTCACTCTATCAGTGCCAACAATGACTTTATTTATCTTTCCCAATCTCATTAATAACCCCGAAGATGTATCGGAAATTACCTTGACTGGAATCTTATCGTAATGAAGTTCGTAAGCTGTAAGCCTTGCACCTTGCAATCTTGGTCTGGTTTCATCGGCGATAACGCTTATTTTTTTCCCCCCTTCGATCGCAGCTCTAACAGGTGCTAGTGCCGTCCCGTATTGAACAGTTGCTAGTGAACCCGCGTTACAATGCGTTAAAACAACATCTCCATCATTTAATAAAGTTGCGCCATTCTTTCCGATTCCTTTATTTACATTAATATCTTCTTGAGCCATAATTTTTGCTTCTTCAATTATGAGTTCAGAAATCGCAGAAGGCTCGCTAGATGAAGAACTTATTATTTTCCAAATCCTATTAACGGCCCAAAATAAATTTGACGCAGTAGGTCTTGTACTTCTAATCAGATTAGCGGCTTCCTCCATTGATTTCATAAATTCACCTTTTGAGAGATTTTTATATTCAATTGTGGCCAATGCCATGCCCATCGCTGCCGCAACTCCGATTGCTGGCGCTCCACGAATGTTCATTACTTTAATTGATGTTGCTACATCTCTATAATCGTCAAACTCTAAGAATTTAAGCTCGTGGGGTAATAAAGTTTGATCAATTAACTTAACTTTATTATCTTTTGTCCATTCTATTGAAGGAATCATAAAATATTAGAATATTTCAAGCTTTAAAAATTCAAATTGAAAAATATATATAAAACTTTAACTAAAATTATAAAATAAGATTATTAAATCAACTTAATTTTGATAAGGATGTCTAAAATTAGTCATACTATATTAGAAAACAATTTTTTAAGGATAATTTTAGAAGAGAATGAAAATTTTACATCCGAAATGATAGAATTAAAGGAAGGAAATGAAAAAATTCCGTTAATAAGTAGTTTTGAAGGAATTAGTATTTTAACATTTTACAATGGGGAGGAAACAAATTCTAGAGCAATATCTTTTCGTGATAAAACTAACGACATGCTGAGATACTCTCTGAACCAAGAAGATATGTCAATAGATTTGGAAATTAGACTTGAAGATAACAATCTAATCCATTTTAAATATAATATTAACTGTCATCAAATTTTGAACTATTCCAAAATATTGGCAAATTACGCAATTTTATTGGGAAACGATCCGACTTACACTTGGGTCCCTCATATTCGAAATAGAGAAAATCTTGTCATACCCGACCATGTATTCCGTTCTCCTGCGATAATTTATAGTAAGGGGAAAAATGCATTTGCATTAATTCCTGATCTAGAGATTCTTAAAAACAATAGACCTTTTCAGACATTCATGGATTTAAATCTAAAACCCGGTAAATATAATGGTATTCCACAATTATCTTATGGATTTGGTAATTATATGTCAACGAGTCATATTTTATTTGAACATAATCCAAAAAAGAAAATGAAGATTGACGCTGGAACAAAATTATCTTTTGGATATTACATAAAAGTTTATAATAACAAGCCAATATCTTTTATTCTCGAAGACATTAACACATTTTTATGGGAACAATATGGAAAGAAACTATTATACGAAAATTTCAACCCTCAAATTCTTCCATACGATAAAAATGTTGAAGAAGGATTTAAAGTCATACTTGAACGCCACAAATGTTGGGGAAATTTTAAAATCAACGATGTGGATTGTGGGGGTTTCTGGCGCAATACTTGGATGGGTGAAGAGAAAAAGCCATTTAAATTCGTAACCGAAAAAAATCTTGAAAAGCACCGAAAACTCAATTTAACTGAAAGTCCTGGTTCAGATTCCGAATTCTCCAAAACAATGATGAAAGCTTCGAGCAATCCTAAGTGGATAAAACGATTTGATGAATTAACGAGACACAAACCTATCGCAGTTAGAAATGCTGAAGTGTGGAATAACGCGTGGTTTTTAAACATTAGATCCTGCTATGCGTTCAGATATTTCGGAGAGTTATGGAACGATGCAAACTTAATAGACAAAGGAAAAAGATCACTAAATACTATCTTAAATTTACCTCGAATTAGAGGCGTTCATCCCAGCGTCGTATTACCAGCAGGACCTGAAACTGATGAAATTTTAACTATTAACGGCATGAGAGCTTTCATTTTTACCGATAATTTTGACATGGTGGATACTTCGCTAGCAATGTTTTGGGCATTAAAGTATTATCAAGATTTTTGTGATGAAAAAGAAGAAATCGAAAAAAAAGCAGAAGAACTTTTAAACTTATTTAAAGAAATCCAGTTAGAAAATGGAGCAATACCCGTTTATATAAATTTTAAATCAGACAAAAATACACCCATAATTTATGACGATTTGATAAATTCTGCGAGTTCTGGAGCGCCGTTAATGTTTTTAACTGAATACTATAAAGTTTCAAAAGATAGGAAAATAATTCCTATAGCAGAAAAAATTGCGAAATATATCCAAGTAGAAATAATTCCTCAAGATAAGTGGTGGGACTTCGAGGCCTTTTATTCGTGCTCTCATCTTCCTTTAGATTTTTACGACGATTACACAAAATCTCATGTTATGAATACTTTATGCATGTATTGGTGTGCTGATGGACTGAAAGAACTCTACAAGATAACAAATAATAAAGAATACCTAAAATTAGGCGAACGCGTGATGTCTATATTATCGTTATTTCAACAAATTTGGAACATGCCTTACTTAAGTTATAATACTTTTGGAGGTTTTGGCGTTCAAAATGCAGACGCAGAGTTATCAGACGCTCGTCAAGGGTTATTTGTTCGAACTTACATGGAATATTATTTAACCACAGGTAAAAAAGAATACATGGAGCGAGGTATAGCAACCATAAGGGCTTGTTGGGCAATGCAATTACTAAAAGAATACGAAGAACAGTGTCCAGGGAATCTAGAAGGTATAGAAACTGTTGATGGAATAGATAAAGGCGCTGTGGTTGAAAATTACGGTCATTCTGGATGGGATTTGCGCGTCCCTGGATATATAATGTTCGATTGGGGTGTAGGATCTTCTGCTACTGCAACAGCTTATGCCAAAAAACATTTTGGAGATTTATTCGTAGATTTTAAAGAGAAAATAGTCTGGGGAATTGATGGCGTTCTCGTTAAATCGTTTGTATTTCAAAATGGAAAAGTAGAGATTAAGATTGATGTGATTCAAGGAAAACAAAATATGTTAATAAAAGGAAGAGAAACTCCTGAAAAAGGGTGTGAGATTATCTTAAATGGAAAATCATTAGGAAAGAATGGAATGGAAGAACTCAACGAGGGATTTCAATCACATTTTTAATGAAATCATTTAATTTTAATAGAGCATTAAATATAAATTGAGGCTAAAAGAAAACTCAAAGAAGCTTTAAAAAATAATGCTAACATGAATATTGTTAAATCGTCGATTATTTCTTGTTCTCATAGAACAGACATTCCTGCTTTTTTGATGGATTGGGTTCTAGAAAACATCAAAATTGGTTATGTGGATGTAATGAACCCATTTAATAGAAAACAAAATTCCAGAATCTCGTTAAAACCTGAAGATGTAAAATTATCATTAATGAAATACCTAAAGAAAATTTTAAAGAGCTATTAAAAGTAATGCCTACATATAAAATTTCTGAATATTTTGGGCTCTCTCATAGTGTTATCGTCCGATTGGCCGAAAATGTTTATGAACTTAAGATACCTATATGTAAAGAAGTATCTGAGCAGGAATTAATTTATTGGATAAAATATTTAGATGAGATTGGAAAATATCACAATGAATAAGTTAAGAACATTAATTTCTTATATATAGATTCTTGTTAAGTATTTATAATAAAAATCTTAATACTTAAATATTAAAGTAGATTAAGAGATCAAGAAAATTGATAAATGAGAATGAAGGAAGTTATTAGTTTTAGTCGTCGAACTGATGGTATTGCTTTTTATATGAATCGTCTCGAAAAGACAATAAATGAGGGTTTTATTGACGTTCGGAATCCATTTAATAATAAGATCAGCCGAGTCTCCCTTAAACCACACGATGTAGCGGGATTTGTGCTATGGTCAAAAGATTTTCATCATTTTTTGAATAAATGGGAAATTTTTTTGAAATATACACCCTCTACTCTTTTTTCAAATGAAACGATACCTGTCTATTTTCACTTCACTCGAAATTCTATTGTGAAAATTCTCGAACCTTTAACACCTTCTCTTGAAAAGAGTTTTTCCCAACTAGATGAGTTAATTGAAATCACTTCTTCAGATCATATAATGTGGCGATTTGATCCTATTGTTTTATGGAAAGAAGATGGTGTTTTAGTTAATAATCTTGATGATTTTAAAGAAATTGCCTTACATTTTGCCGATATGGGTGTGCGAAGATGTACTATATCATTTGCTACTTACTATGCGAAAGTAGAGCGACGAATGAAAAAATATTCATTTAATTATTATAAACCAAGCTTAAAAGAAAAGATTAAAGTTATAAATGAACTTATAAAAATCGCAAATCAGTTTAAGATTAAGACTTACGCTTGTTGTAATCTTTTTTTATTAAAAGTGCCTGGAATCTCTCAAGCTCATTGTATTGATGGTAATTATCTTAGTAAATTATGGAATATAAAGCTTTCAGTTGCTAATGATTCAGGACAATGAGAAGCTTGCGGATGTACTAAAAGTCGAGATATTGGAGGATATGATAAAGAGTGGGAATGCAATCATGGATGTCTTTATTGCTATGCCAATCCCAACCATAGGGCTTATGAAAAAGCAATTAATAAAATTTAAAATTTGATCATTACTCATTAAGTACCCTTTCTTTCTTTTTCTTTTTTTATAATTTTATTTAGACACTATAGTATAAAAAATGATTTAACTATCTTAAGAAAGCATATTTTGCAAAAAGCAAATTATTAAAAACTTTCTTGATAAAATTATTTTTATGACATTAACAACTTTTGATGAAAGCAAAGTTATTTCAACTTATCCAGTCATCGTTATTGGTGCAGGTCTTGGGGGACTTGGTGCAGCATGCCAAGTTGCTCTTGCGGGTGAGAAAGTATTATTATTAGAAAAACATAATGTTCCCGGTGGGTTTGCATCCTCTTTTGTTCGTGGCAGGTTTGAATTTGAAGCGGCACTCCACGAATTAAGCAGTATCGGGACTAAAGAAAATCCTGGTAGTCTTTATAGATTTTTTGAGCAAGTAGGTCTTGTTCCAGATAAACTTGAATTCAAACAAGTTCCCGAGATGTATCGGAGCGTATTTATGGATGGTTACGATGTTACAATGCCCTTTGATGTAGAGGCATATACTAATAAATTAATCGAGCTTTTTCCTAATGAAAAAAAGGGAATAGAAGATTTTATAGAGGTCTGTATGGCTGTTAGAGCCGGGATATCGTATGTGGCTTCTAAAAGAGGTCAATTTTCGCCCGAAGAAATACTTAAAAATCATCCGTGGCTTGCTCGTGTTTCTGGTCTTACAGCACAGGAATTATTCCAACGCTATTTCAGGAGTAAACGTTTAATAGCTGTATTGGCACAACTTTGGGGGTACGCTGGCTTACCGCCTTCAAGATTAAATGCCCTTTATTTCATCTTGATAATAGCGACTTATTTAAAACATGGTGGAGTATTTCCTGAAGGTCGATCTCACTCACTAACTAGTGGTTTAGTGGAATGTTTTGAAAAACTTGGAGGTAAAGTAAGATTTAATGCGTTAGTGAATAGAATTCTTGTTGAAAAAGGGCGTGTTTGCGGCGTTGAATTGCTTAATGGTGATATCTATCTATGTAAGGCAGTTATCTCAAATGTTAATCCGATCTGTACTACAATGAAGATGCTTCCACAGGAAGTCGTATCTGATAATTACAAAAAACGTATTTATGCTTCAGAAGTGGGACCATCCGCGTTTTCCGTTTATTTAGGTTTAAATGCTTCTCCAAAAAAATTAGGATTGACAGCGCATGAGACATTTATCAACAAGGATGATAATTTAGATGCAGCATTTGGAAGTTTTAAAAAATTGCAATCACCAGAATACATGGTAGCTGCATGTTATAACCATGTAGATGAATATATATCTCCTCCTGGAACGACTCAACTAGTTCTCACTACTCTCCAGATAGGAAAACTCTGGCAATCTGTTTCACCCGATCAATATCATCGTGTCAAAGACGAAATAGCAGATTCGATAATAACGATGGTTGAAAAAACTATTTGTCCTGATATTCGTGATTATATCGAAGTTGCTGAGGCAGCTACTCCACTTACATATTATAGATATTCAAAAAATATAGATGGAGCTATCTATGGATATACCCAAGATGTCTTAAACA
>JAUWBH010000139.1 GCA_030605085.1 Promethearchaeota archaeon
AAACTGTCTGAACTTGAAGAATTGGAAGAACCTTTGAAATCGATTGACATTTGTAATCTTTTGAAAAAAGCGATAGGGGACTTAAGAAATAGTTATCAATCACATTCTATAGCGATCAAGGTTGATTCTCCTAGTGATAACATTGTAATAGAAGCAAATAACTTATTGTTAGAAGTGTTTGAAAACTTATTAATGAACGCTGTGAAACACAACGAGAATTCAGCAATAAAGATAATAATACGAATATCTGAAGAACAACGAGAAGGATTGAACTATTTTAAAATAGAATTTATTGATAATGGAATTGGTATTGAAGACTCTAGGAAAACAACTATATTTACTAGAGGCTCAAAAGAGAATAATTACATTGGAGGAATGGGAATTGGGCTATCACTTGTAAATCTAATTGTGGAAAGAGTTAAAGGAAAAATATGGGTAGAAGACAGGTTTAAGGGGGATTCGACAAAAGGTAGCAATTTTATTGTCTTGCTTCCAGCAATAGGGCTCAGAGAATAGTCTTAGTTATGCATTATTTTTAGGATCAACATTATATTCTTTAGGAATTGAAAAAAAGAAGGTTGTACCTTTTCCAACTTCGCTTTCAAACCATATTTCTCCACCATGCAGTTCGATTAATCTTTTAGTTAGTGCCAAACCGATTCCTGAGCCAGAAACTGATTTTCTTTTATCGTTTTCTATTCTACCAAATTCTTTAAAAACAATATCGTAATCATTCTCAGCTATGCCAATTCCAGTATCTTGAATTTGAAACTCCCATAAAACATCCCTATCTTCACACCTTAAAGTAATTTGTCCTTGTTCTGTAAATTTTATCGCATTGTCTATTAAGTTATATAAAATTTGCTTAAATCGCAAGGGATCTGCTTTAATATGAGTATTTTCTTCTATATCAATTAAGTTCAGCTGAATACCTTTTTTTATAGAAAGATGGTTTACGAATGAGCCGATTTCGTCAAGTATTGGTAATAGTTTAAAAGTTTCAATATTCAATTTAAATTTTCCCATATCCATAAAAGACAAATCAAGTATTGTATCAATTAATGACTTCAAGTGGTTTGCTTCAGACGATACATCCTTAAGAAAATCAATCTGATCCTTATTTAGAGCACCATAACTCTTGTTTAATAATAGTGATGTGAAGCCTATGATTGCATTCAGAGGAGTTCTCAACTCATGAGACATCGTCGCTAGGAATTTGGATTTAAATTCTAAAGATGAGATTAATTGGTCTAATAATTTTTGTCGGCCCCTTTCCGAGTTTTTACGCTCAGTTATATCTGAGAAAAAAGATTGGAGTATAAGATTATCTGCAATAGCAATGATAGTCGATGTAATTTCGAGATCGATTTTTCTTCCATCCTTTCTCTCATGCGTGATTTCTAATTTAATAGGATCTAATGAATTATAAATATCTTCAGTATAATGCTTTATTATTGTATCTGAAAAATCTGTGTTAATCAGATCATAAATCATTAAATTTAGTATTTCACCCAATTGATAGTGAAAAAGTTTTAAGGCTTTTTGATTTGCTCTCAAAATTTTGCCTGATTTGTGTATTAAAAATATCGCCAAAGGAGCATCTTCAATCAAAGCATTCATATCATGTAATATTTGTTCTAGTCTTCTTACTTCTCGCTCTGATCGCTTAATTACTGTGATATCTTCAATTAATATATAAATTAAGGCTTGATTGCCAATATTTATTGAAGAAAAGTTTAACTTTACCCAGAGATTTTGTTTATTTTTGTTAAGATATCTAACTTCCACGGGATTTGGAAAGTTTCCCTTAAGAATTTCACTGTAAAGTTTGTTAAAAAGTTCTAAATTATCTGAATTTACTAAAGGCGTATCTCTATAGTCTTTATTTACAATTTTTTCTTTACTAAAACTAAATAGTTGCTCTAAGCTTGAATTACAATCAACTACTATACCCTGTTTACTTAAAATCAAAAATGGATATGGTGAATTTTCAAATAGATCGCGATATCTTTTTTCAGATTCTTGTAATCGCAATTCATACATTCTGTGTTCAGAAATATCTCTTATAGTTAATAAATCAACTATTTCACCCTCCCATTCTATTTCTACTGAATTAACTTCAGCAATTGCGATTTTGCTATGTTTACGAATGATAGTTATTTCTTTTGTTTCCTGACCAGTGGGGTATCCAAACTGTTTACCAACAAAATCCTCTTTTTTACGATTAAAGAATTTTTCAGCTATTGGATTTACAAATCTTACGATATTTTTCTTATCAACAATAATAATACTATCTGCATTTTTTTCAATAATTTTCTTTAGTTGTGATTCATTTTTTTGGAGCGTTTCCATTAAGGCTTCAATAGTTTGCGTCATTCTATTTCTTTCAATTGCATAGTAAATTGAACGTACTAAAGGATTGCTCTCTATTTGTTCTTTAATAAAGTAATCTTGAGCTCCTGCTTGTACAGCTTGTCTGGCAAAAGTTTCATCGTTTAAACCTGTGAGAACTATAATTGGAATATAACTTGTCTTTTCTCTGGTTCTTATAATTGTTTGAAATCCAGAACTATCAGGTAGAGATAAGTCTAAGAGGACGATATCAATTTCACTTTCCTCAATATAACGTAAACCATCTACTAGATTTTCAGTGATTGTTAATTTGAATTTGAAATTATCTGCATTATTCAGTAATTCTTGTGTTAAACGAGAATCTCCTGGATTATCCTCTATGAGTAGAATTCTAACCGGTACGTTTTGTGATTTTTCTATTGCCATTTCTATGCTAAAGACAGTTTTTATATTAATTAGGTATTTTATTTATTAATATTGCGTCAAGTTTCTGATATTTTGTACTTTCTAGATATAATTCATCTTATTTCACTCAAAAGCATCATGTGGAGGTAAAATTACAATTGAAAACCAAAATTCACCCACAGATTTAACTACTTTTATAAATTGTTCCATGTTCACGGGTTTAGTTATGTAGCAATTAGCGTGAAGCTCATAGGATTTAATTATATCTTCTTCTGCTTCGGAAGTGGTTAATATAACTATAGGTATTTGCTTTAAAACAGGATCTGATTTTATCTCTCCTAAAACTTCGCGTCCATCTTTCCTTGGCAAATTAAGATCTAATATTATAAGGTCAGGCCGGGGCTTGTCCTTATAGATACCTTCTTTCTTTAAATAGGATAGAGCTTCTATTCCATCATCTACAACCTGCAGATTATTAATAATTTTTGATTCTTTAAGAGCTTCGAGTGTTAACCGCACATCTCCAGGGTTGTCTTCAATTAATAAAATTTCAACAGCTTTGAATTTATGCCTCTTATTCATTATTCATCATGCACCTTTTTTTTTTTATATATTTATTTATTTTTATTATGTGATTATTAAACTTTAAATACTAATTTTTAGTCTGAATAAGATACTTTTTTGTTTGTGCTTATTCCATTTTAATTTCTTGGAATCGAGAAGTAGAATGTTGATCCCTTTTTTAGTTCTGATTCTACCCATATCTTCCCCCTATGGCGTTTAATTATTTTTTTACAAGCGGCTAACCCTATTCCAGTTCCTGAATACTCTCCTTTTTTATTTATTCTCTGAAATATAACGAATATACGTTCAAAGTTTTTTGAATCGATTCCAATCCCATTATCTCGAACAGTGAAAATCCAATCGTCTTTTTTCACCTCTCCTGAGATGTGAATCTTAGGGGGTACTAACCCGTGAAACTTGATTGCATTTGAAATTAGATTTTGAAGGAGTTGAACCATTTGAGATTCATCTGCTACTATTACTGGTAAAGGATCGTTTGTTATTATAGCGTTAGTTTCAATAACTGATATTCGTATATTATTCAAAGTTGCTTCTAAAACGACATTCATATCAGTAGGTTTAAAAACTCTACCTTGAGTTCCAATTCTAGAGAAAGCCAATAAATCATTTATTAAATTATGCATTCTGTTTGCTCCATCGATAATAAAATCGATAAAGTCGTGTGCATCTTCATCAAGACTCTCTTTATAACGTTTTTCAAGTAAATTTGCGAATCCTGACACCATTCTTAGTGGTTCTTGGAGATCGTGAGAGGCCACATACGCAAATTGTTCTAGTTCAGCGTTAGATCTTTTAACTTCTTCTAAAGCGTCAGTTATTTCTTCTTCAGCTTTCTTACGTTCAGTAATGTCAATTACTATTGATCGCGATTGTAAAATTTTGCCTTTTTCATCTTTTAAAGCCTTTACTGAAAGACTTATCCAAAGCGGGAGTCCGTTTTTATGTCTCATTAAAAGTTCTTCATCTTGGATAACTTGACTATTTAAAAATCGATCAAAAACAACTTTAGCTTTCTCTTTACCCTCCCTCGAGTCGAAATAGAGATCAGTTACTTTCATATTCAAGAGCTCTTCCATATCATAACCTAAAATTTTAGTAGCAACTCGATTACAATACATTATCTCTCCATCAGAACTAACTGAAAAGTAAGCATTAGGTGCGTCTTCATAAAGTTCTCGGTATTTTACCTCTGATTTTTTTAACTTTTGTTCAGATTCCTTAATCTTTGTGATGTCTTGTGCAATGACTTGAATAAATTCTTTTTGTCCAATTTTCACAAAAGAGAAGAGCACATGAGCCCAGATATGAGTTCCATCCTTTTTTCTTTGTCGCATTTCTATAGGTTTTGGAATATTCCCAGTTAATAATGTTTTAAAAGTATTTGCTACGAATGGCATATCTTTTTGATAAAACCATTGAAATCTCATAAAATTTTTATCAATAAGTTCTTTTTTGGAATATCCCCATGTCTTCTCAAACATATAATTGATTTCATTTATTTTTCCCTTTTTATCAAGCAAACAGATAGAATTTGGAGAATTGTTAAAAAGATTTTTGAATTTTTCTTCAGATTCCCTCAAAAGCTTAGTCCTTTTTTCTACTAATTCTTCAAGATAATCTTTATGTTTTTTTAGCTCTTCTTCTGCTAGTTTTCTTTCTGTAATATCTTTTATTATAGCAGCAAGGGCGATAGGTTTATCATCACTTCCTTTTACAAGGATTACAGTTAATTGAATAGGTACTCGTGAACCATCTTTTCTTATATATTCTTTCTCAAACTCCTGAGGTGTTTCAGTTTTGAGAAGAGTTTCTAATACTTTGCCTTCTAACACTTCATATTCCATTGGTGTTATATCTTGGTATGTTTTTCCCGTTAATAATTCCTCCCTTGAATACCCTGTTAACTTTGAAAATGAATTGTTAACATCTATTAACACACCGTCCATACTCCCAAATACAATAGCATCTTTAGAGTAGTTGAATAACCCCCTATAGCGCTCTTGAACGGTAGCTGTCACATTCTCTGCTTTCTTATGTTTGGTCTCGTCTTTCAATGTCATTGTTCTTTGCACTAACTTTTTTATATTTTCTTCATTCCTCTCTTCTTAATTTAACAATAGGATTCATATAATTATTCATAAGATTCAAATTTTTTAAAATTCTTTTTTGGAATTGAAAAGTAAAACGTAGATCCTTTTCCCAGCTCTGATTTAACCCATATTTTCCCTCCATGGCGTTGGATTATTTTTTTACATACAGCCAAACCTATTCCAGTTCCCTCATACTCATCCCTTTTGTGGAGACGCTGAAAAATAACAAAAATACGCTCAAAGTTTTTTGGCTCAATTCCGATTCCATTATCTCTTATAGAAAATACCCATTTATCAGATTTATTTTCTCCAGACACATGAATATGGATTGGGCTTTTCCCACGGAATTTAATAGCGTTAGACATTAAATTTTGTAGAATTTGCGTCATTTGTGATCCATCAGCTATTATTACCGGTAAAGGATCATATGTAATTTCAGCATCAGCTTCTATTGTTGATTGTTGAATGTTTGCTAAAACATCTTCTAGAATGATATTCATATCAGTCGGACTAAAGGAGATACCCTTGGTTCCCACTCTTGAAAAAGTCAGCAGATCGTTAATTAAACCTTGCATTCTAGTTGCTCCATCTACAGCGAAATTAATAAATTCATTCGCTTCATCATCCAACTTATCTTGATAACGTTTTTGCAATAATTGGGTAAAACTTGCCACCATTCTTAAGGGTTCTTGCAGGTCGTGAGAAACAACATAAGCAAATTGTTCCAATTCGGCGTTTGATTTTTTTAGATCCTCCATTGCGCTTCTCAAATTTTCTTCTACCTTTTTGCGTTTAGTAATATCAGTGCTGCTTACTGTAAAGCCAATAATTTTACCAGATTTTAGCATAGGTCCGATTCGGGCCTCAAAATGGAATATATTGCCCTTAGGGTCTATATAATCAGTATAATATTGATCAGGTTGGCTAGATTGCAGAATACGATCAAAACATTGCTCTACTGATTCTTGATATTCCTCAGGTATATACTTATAAACTGAATTCCCAATTACTCCCTCTGGTGTTAAACCAGGAGCGGTATGATTGATAAATGTGATATTATAATTTAGATCTAGTGTCCATATATTATCTGAGGAGTATTCGGTTATTGAACGCCATTTTTCCTCACTTTCCCGCAAGGATTCTTCCATTTTTTTACGCTCTGTAATGTCTCGAAAACTTCCCTGTATTATAGGTTCTCCACTAATTACAGTTAAAGAAGCCACAATAGACACAGGAGTAATTGTTCCTGATTTAGTTATTATCGTCGCGTCTTCTTTAAAGTAGCCTTTCGTTTTTATATATTCTTCAAACATGTTTGTATAATATTCTTTTTTATCTGGAGGGTGGAGTGTAGACTGATGTGTTCCAATAATTTCCTCCGTTTTTTTTTCTAAAAGAGTTTCTGCCATTTTATTGCAGTTTATAATCAATCCTGATCGACGATCTGCCCAAAATATGGCATCTGCAGCATTTTCAAACGCCAGTCTAAATTTTTCTTCGGATTCGCCTAATTCTTTAGTTCTAGCTTCTACTAACTGCTCAAGATGATCGCGGTGGTTTTTAAGTTTTTCTTCCATTTTCATCTTTTCTATAATTATTCCAATTTCATGACCAATATAATCAAATATCTCTTTTTCTTCTTTTGAAAATAAGTGTCTTTTCTTAGAAGCTAGATTTAACGCACCAATCACCACTTTTTTTGATATTATTGGTATTGCAGCAAGTGCTAATAATCCCGATTTTTCTGCAAATACGGGGTCGTTTAACTGCCAATTCTCAGAGAAAATTGGCTCTGCTTTATAAAATAATGTTTTATATGGTTCAATATCTAAAGAACATTCCTTAACAGCATCAACAAAATCTTGTGGCAAATTTTTAAAATATATAAGATTTGCTACATTGTTATCATAATCAGCAATGTAAACACCACTACCATCAAAATCCATCAGATCTAAAGTTAAGTCAAAAGTTTCCTGAATCATTGTATCAAAATTCTCTGCTCTATTTGCTGTAAGAATGATTTTATTTAAGATTTCAATTTTCCTATTATGGAATTTTAATTTTTGTTCAATTTCTTTTTTTAATTTGAAACTATTCATCTTTTATGTCTCCTATCACTTTTTCCTATAACCTTAATCATACTTACGCATTTTTAATTTTTAAACAATATTTGGACACTCAGAAAGATTCAGTATAGCTTTAATACTCCTGATTAGATAATCGAGCGAAAAGGGTTTTTTGATAAATTTGATAGCGCCTATGGAGAGGGCATTGTTCTTAATGCTTGTATCGGCACTTGCGAATATAATTTTTGCGGTATAGTCAATTGCTAAGATTTCCTTAGCGGCATCAATTCCATTTTTAATAGGCATACGGTGATCCATTAAAATGATGTTAGGCTTTTCAGAAAATGATTTAAACATATTAACTGCTTTTTCTCCATTATTTGCACTATAGACATCGAATCCTTCCATTTCTAACATCATTTTGTATAAATGTTGAATGGATAAATCATCCTCAACAACTAGAATCGTAGCCAATTTTACATCACCTCTGGAATTAAAAGTATAAAGTTGCTTCCCTTTGAATGGTCTCCATCAACTCTGTCTTCGATCCAGATTTTACCATCCATATTCTTAATTATTTTTGTTACAAGTGATAACCCCAAACCCATTCCAGTTAAACCATAATCTTGCTTAGAACCTCTTAGAAAAATAGCTTTTTTCCTCGAATTCTCAATACCAATCCCATTGTCAAGAAATTCTAGTTTAGTGTAATTCTTATCAGATGTTTCATGAGAAATCCTGATTACTATTTCAACTCTGGAGTTTAGGTTATGCCTTACTGCATTAGCTAAAATATTTTCAAATATATCTTGTAAGAGACTATTAGCGTGAACGAAAAATTTACGGTCATGAGCATCAATTTTAATTTCAATGGTTCGTCTATGATATGTATTCTTTAGATTGATAATCGACTTCTTTAATGGCTTACAGAGTTCCATTGATTGAGTAGGTATCGAGGAATCTTCCAACCTAGATAATTTACGAATATTTGAAATTAATTTAGCTCCCCTTGTAACATGTCGTTCTATTATTTCTGCTGCCTCTTCTAAATCTCTTTTATCATTTAATCTGAATTCATTTAAATTGCATATTTCCACTCCAGAGATAATTCCTTGAAGAATATTACTCATGTCATGAGTAAAAATATCTTTATAAAAATCTGCTCGAAGAAATGCTTGATGGAACTTTTCTTCAGATTTTTTCAATTTTTCCATAATTTTATGTCTTTCAATTGAATAATAAATAGAGCGTTCTAGGAGCATTCTATTTATATTCCCCTTTATTAAATAATCTTGAGCTCCTGATTTAACCGCTTCAATTGCTAGCATTAAATTATCTGTTCCAGTAAGAACTATTATAGGAATCTCATCAACCCTTTTTAAAATGCGTTCTATAGTATCTATTCCATGACTATCGGGAAGAGACAAATCTAACAAAATTAAATGAAATTTATGTTGATTTAAATACTGAATTCCCGTAGATAAATCCTTCTGAACTATGAGTCTAATAGTAGTATTTTCTAAATCTTTTATCATTTCTTGTATTAACCGTATATCTCCAAGATTATCTTCGATTAATAATATATGAATAACATTCTCAGTGATATCTTTTTTTCCTAAATTAAAATTCTGTCCGTACTCTCTACTTTTCTCAGCCATTTTTAATCATTAAACTATAATTTTTTATCATTTTCTGCATTATAATCGTGAACTGGTAATCTAACAATAGAAAACCAAAAGTACTCAATTGCTTTTACAACTTTGATAAATTGATTTATGTTAAGTGATTTTGAAATATAACAATTTGCATGTAACTCGTAACTCTTGAGTATATCAATTTCTGCTTTAGAAGTAGTAAAAACTACAACTGGAATATGTTTTAATATTTTATCTTCTTTAATCTCAGCTAGTACTTCTCGTCCACCCTTTTTAGGCAAATTCAAGTCAAGTAGAATTATATCAGGAAGAGATTTATCTTTGAATTTTCCTTTCTTTTTTAAATATTTAATTGCTTCTATTCCATCCTCTGCTATATTAATGCTATTGGCGATTTTACTCTCTTTAAATACCTCAATTGTTAAACGAATATCCCCCGGATTATCCTCTATTAATAAAATTTCAACTGGTCTTATATTCTTCTTAAAACCCATTTTTGTTTATCTCTCCACAAATTTTTTAATAATTTATCACAAATGATAGTTTTTATTATTTAAATCTAAAATTACTATGTGAAACTGAATTTCTTGCTTGCTTTCTTTTTTTAATAGTAACGTGAAATGAAGAACCCTTCCCAAACTCCGAATCTACCCAGATTTTACCACCATGTCGTTGAACAATTTTCTTACAAACAGCCAATCCAATTCCCGTTCCCCCATATTCACTTTTTTTATGTAACCGTTGAAAAATTATGAAAATGCGATCAAAAAATTTATTATCAATGCCAATTCCGTTATCTTTAACAGTAAAAATCCACTTGTTTGCTTTAGTCTCTGCTGTCACATGTATTATAGGATCTTTTTCACCTCGAAATTTAATTCCGTTAGATATTAAGTTTTGAAATAGTTGTATCATTTGAGATTCATCTGCTTCAATAACAGGTAGTGGATCGTAAATAACCATACTGTGGGTTTCTTTTATCAATTGCCTAAAGTTATTTAGGACGTTCTCAATAACAACATTCATATCTACAATTTTAAAAGGTTTGCCACGAGAACCTACTCTGGAAAAAATTAATAAGTCATTAATTAAGTTCTGCATTCTGGTTGCACCATCCACAGCATAATTAATGAAATCATTTGCATCCTCATCCAATTTATCTTTATATCGATCTTGTAATAATTGCGTAAAACTTGCTACCATCCGTAATGGCTCTTGAAGGTCGTGAGACGCAACATACGCAAATTGCTCTAATTCAATATTTGAGTTTTTTAAATCCTTCATCGTTTTTTTTAGTTCTGCTTCAGCCTTCTTACGCTCCGTAATATCTAATACGAATGCAACACCTCTAACCGTAGATCCTGGCAATGTGCTTGCCCCTAAAATAATAGGTATTCGATGCCCATCTTTATGATAATATTCTTTTTCGATTGGTGATATATATCCATTGGTAGCAAGTTCCTTTAAGAGTTTTTCATCTCTTTCAAGATATTCTGGAGGTGTCATGTCCTTCCAACTAACAATTCCGTTTAAAACCTCATCCTTTGTATATCCAACCATATCAAGAAATGCCTTATTTGCATCAGTAATCTCACCTTCTGGGTTTTAAAATAAGGTACCGATTAATTTGGACTCAAAAACACCCCTAAATTTAGCCTCACTATACTTAATCAAATCTTCCACCTTCCTGCGCTCGGTGATATCTCTCGTAATAACTAAAACTTGATTAACATGACCTTCCTTAAAAAGCGATATTCTACGCGTTTCAGTAATGATTTCTTTACCATTTATAAGTGTGCTCCCTTCAGTATATTGAATTTCTCCAGTATCGAAAATTTGCTTATATTCCTTACGAATTTCATTTGGTAGGAATGGAAACGCTTCGAAAATAGTTTGACCTATAATAACCTTTTCAATACCCAAATCTTCGAGCCAGATCTCTAAGGCAGGATTGATCAGAAGAATCTTTAAATCTCTGTTCACGACATATAGAGGATCGGCTAAAGAATTTATCATAGTTCGATAAAGCTCTTCAGATTCTCTGATTTTTTGCTTAAATTTTTTCTTTTCGGTAACATCTTGAAACATAACTAAAATGTATGATTTCTCAGCTACTTTAACTTGAATCGGGAATACATTAACCCAAATCATTTTTCCATCTTTTTTATACATTTGTATTTCAGATTGTTCTGGAACCCCTGTATTTAGATATTTAGAGAAACTCTTTGCTAAAATGAGTTTTGTGTCAGGATGAATGTTATCAAATTTTAAAGAATCACCCCCTAAAAGCTCTTCTTTGGTATATCCAAATAAAACCTCCGCTGAAGTATTGCAATCTTCAATTGTAAGCTCAAAATCAACTAATAATATCGCCATAGGGGTTTTTTCGAATAGGCTCTTGTATTTTTCTTGGGATTCTTTTAACCTTTGTTCTGCCTTCTTGCGCTTAGTGATGTCTTTTCCATACACATTTGCATACTCTTCTTCACTTATGGGGGTAACATCAAGGGAAAAAATGTGATTATTTAATGTTATTTCTGTAGAAGTATTTTTATTTGCATTAAGTGTTTCAATAATGATTTCTTTGAGCACAGCTGGAACTTCACTACCTTTATGAGTATTAAATATTTTTTCACCTTGCTTATTCGTGTAAATGACTTTACCCTTTGTCACTCTTAAAATAGGGTTTGGATTCTCAGAAGGGAATTTAGCTAAATTAACAATTTCAACTTCCGCCTTCCTACTTTTAGTAATATCTCGGTTGATCACCACCACTCCTTGAATTTTTCCCGAATTATCTTTAATTAAAGTTGCGGATGAAAATATGTTAAGCATAGTATTATCTTTCTTTTTCTGAATAATTTCACCTCTCCAAAATCCCTTTTCAAAAATATGCTCTCTAACTTTCTCATTTTGAGCGTAAGGGGCTTCTTCGGGAATTATTTCTGACATTGCTTTACCAATTATCTCGTCTGATTTCCAACCATACATAATTTCTGCTGCTTTGTTCCATGACTTAATAGTAAGGTTGATATCTGTGGATATTATGGCATCTGAAACGTTTTCAACAAGCATTGCCTGATAATGTAGTTCTTGCTCTAAATTCTTTTTCTCTGCAGTTAAACGCTGTCTTTCAAAAATACTATTGATTTTATTTAGGACATCATCTAGATTCAATGGCTTTATTATATAAGCCGACGCACCTTCGTTTAACGCGCGTATCACGGTTTCAAGAGAACTATAAGCGGTCATCATAATTGTTTCCATATCGGGATGTATTTTTTTCAACGGTACAAGTAGCTCTATCCCTTCAATATCGGAAAGCTTGATGTCAAGAAGAGCCAAATTAAAACTTTTTTGCTGCGCCATCTCTAACGCTTCATGTCCAGTTCCTACCGTTTCCACATTATAACCTTTTTTATTAAATATAAAAGCCAAAGTCTTACGGGTGCTTTCATCGTCATCAACAATCAGTATATTCTCTTTTTTGGGAATAACATTATTTTTCTTAATCATTATGTTCTCTTTAGATTCCAATCCTTACTTTCCTCCAATGATTCGGCTTTCTATTTTTTTGTTAAAATTTCGTTAATTAATACAAGCATATCTTCGATATTTATTGGCTTAGTAAGACATGTATAGGCGCTATTATTCATCGCTTCTTGGACTAAGTCGTCCATTTCCTGATGGTAAGCTGTTATTACAATTGCAATTAATTTAGGATTTATCTTTTTAAGTTCTAAATAAGTCTCCAGACCGTTTAAAGTCGGTAGCTTCATGTCGATAAAAATGATATCAAAAAATTTCTCCTTCGCTTTTGTGATGGCATCCTCACCGGTATTAGAAATGACTACATCATAGCCTTTCTTGGTTAAAACATTTTCTATAATCTTACAAGTCCCTGGATCGTCATCAACGATCAAAATTAATCCCCCTTGTTTAGTATCTTTGGATTCTTCTATAAGAGAGAAAATTTTTTCAAAATCTAAGGGTTTATAAATAACCCCATAAGCTCCTTCCTTAAGTGCGTCTTGAATTAAATCTTCAACGGCATAAGCAGTCATCATTATTATTATTATTTTTTCATTAATTTCTTTAATTTTTTTATAGGTTTCCACACCGTTTAGTACCGGCATTTTAATGTCCATAAAGATTATATCAAAGAACTCCTCTTTAACTGTGTCAATAGCCTCAAAACCATCATTCGCAATCGAAACTTCGTATCCTTTGCGTTTTAAGACGAGAGACATGGTTTTGCAAAGGCTGAGATTATCGTCAACAATTAAAATTTTAGCTTTTTCTGTCGTGTTATATCGTCTCCATTCTTTTAATCGGTAATTTTATCATAAAAATACTACCTTTTCCAAGCTCACTTTTTGCTTCAATACTACCTCCGTGTTTCTCTACTATAGTTTTACATATAGCTAACCCTAAACCTATGCCTTTAGCTTTCGTTGTAAAGAGAGGTTTAAATATTTTCTCTAAGTTCTCTTCAGAGATGCCCTCTCCCGAGTCAATGATAGAAATGGCAAGATAATCTTGATTTTGGAGTTCAGATTTAACTGTTAACTGGCCCCCCTTAGACATCGCTTGAGTAGCGTTTAAGATAATATTCCCGAAGACTTGTTTTAGTTGGTCGGGGTCGGCTAAAACGAATGGTAAAGACTTACCTAGTTTGTCAATTAATTCAACATTTCCGGGTATAGTAGAACGAGATAATACTTCTCGAATAACATTGTTAATCTCAACCTTCCGTATAATAAGGGATTTCGGGCGAGCGAACCCTAAAAGGCTATTAATTATTTTTTCAGATGAATTTACTTCCCGCTCTAATATTTCTAAGGTTTCCTTTACTTCCGGCTCTGGTTCTTCTATAACCATGTTGAGGAAGTATGTAGCGTTCTTGATAGCTCCTAAAGGGTTGCGAAGTTCATGACCTACTCCCCCAGCAAGTTGTCCCAGTACAGCAAGTCTCTCCTTGCTAATTAATTCGTCTTGGATGTCTTGAATTAGCTTCGTGCGTTGTTTAACTGTTTCCTCTAGGTTTTCTGAATATATTTTCAGTTTCCTTTCGGCAATTTTTCTTTTTTTTTCTTCTACATCTCTCTGTAGCCTTGCATTTAGAATAGGAGCTAATTGTTTTGAAATCATATCCATTAATCGGATATCTAATTCTGTGTAATTTGTTTCTTTATTCGCAATTTGAATAAGCCCGATGACTTTCCCTTTATGAATAATAGGAGTACTAACATTTCTGGTTATAATAACGTGTCCTTTAGGTGTAAGTGAAGAACTCTCGTTAGAGAAGAGAGTTTTTTTCGTTTTAATAGCGCGAGGCCAAATGCTATCTCCCCATGTATCGCGAGGGAACACAATGGCTTTATCTGAAACTAGACAATCCTCCCAGATATGTCTTGTCATTGATGGTATTACTAAAGCGCCGTTCTCGTCAATATAACCAAATGTTCCATACTTACTCTCCATAACCTCTAAAATTAATTTTAAAACTTCATTATAGATATCCTCATCTGGAACGGTCAAAAATACATCAGATATTCCATTTTTAATGCTAAGAGTCTTCTCAGTTAATTTGCGCTCCGTAATATCTAATACAAATGCCACACCCATTAAAGTCGGTCCAGGAATTGTTGCAGCTCCTACCAAAATTGGAATTCGAGTTCCATCCTTATGATAATATTCTTTCTCGATAGGGGTCATTGCTCCCGTAGTAGCAATTTCCTCTAAAACTTTATTATCTTGTTCTGCATATTCCGGCGGTGTCATATCACTCCATCGTACAGCTCCAGAAAGAACTTCATTCCTAGTATATCCAACTATATCAAGAAATGTATCATTGGCATCGGTAATATCGCCATCCGCATTCCAAAATAGCGTGCCAATCATTTTTGATTCAAAAATCCTCCTGAACCGTTCTTCACTCTCCCGTAACTTATCTTCAGCCCTTCGATACATCATAACCTCTATCATCGCAATAGATAAAGCTTCAATAGCTTCTTTATCGTGCTTATTGAACTCTCCCGGTTTATTCCCTAAGCCAATCTGTCCAATTATTTTTCCTTTATATTTAAACGGTACCACAAGCAAGCAAGTGATTTTTGGATGACCTTTGGGAGTTCCCACGCTGTCAGGATGGTTTGATGGATCGTTAAAAATACGAGATTTACCATCTTTTAATGGCAGGAATTGCATTCCGCGAATCTCCATACCTTTTATTATCTTCATGGCATCGGAATCTGGCATTTTACACGCATCCCAATCTGGATTACTAATAGCGTAGGAATCGAATTTTCCATCTTTATTCACCTCACCGAAGAATCCAAACTTAGCCCCAGATAATTCCTGAGCCACTTCAAGGCAGATTTGTCCTAATTCTTCTTCAGTTTCAGTTGTAAATGCTTTTTCAAATACTTTATTAATTGATTTCATTATGTGTGTTTGACTTAGAATTTTCTGTTCCGCCTTCTTACGCTCGGTAATATCCATAAGGGATCCTTCAAACCATCCTTTTTCAGGCATCAAATTTCCCGAGATTAGCACTGTCTTAATCTCATCACTAGCGGCTTTGAGTCGTATCTCATAATCTCGCACATATCCATCCTTTCTGAGCTTACGTATCATCTCGTCCCGGTTCGCTGGGTTTTCCCATCGGATGAATGCGGGATTAGAGAATATCTCTTCCTTAGTGATCCCGAGAATCTTCGAGATCTTCTGATTGACTGTTAAGACCTTTGAGCCATCTAGTGTTGAACAATACATACCCACTTCAGCGTTCTCGAATAAACTTCGGTATTGTTCCTCTGATTTTTTTAATGCGTCCTCCACTTGCTTACGATTGGTAATATCAGCTACTATGATAAGAAGCCCCTCCGGAGCGGGGTAAACTTGTACTTCATACCAAATCTTCCGCCCATCTGGAAAGGCAAATTCGTCAACAGCAGTGGCTGGTTCACCAGTCTCCAATACCTGCTTATAAGTCTTACCGAAGGTTAAGTCTTCTACGCCTGGGAAAAGATCGGTCATCTTGTTCCCTATTAGTTTTTCCTTCGGCATTTGAACCATACGGGCAACTTCATTGTTAACCAAAAGATAGCGCCATTCCCGATCAATGATGAGAACACCATCGGTGAGGGTCTCTAATAAATAGTCGTATTTCTCTCTTTCTCGAAGAGCCTCCTCTGCACGCCTGCGCTCAGAAATGTCTCTGAAAATTAAGACAACACCTAAGATGTTTCCTTTTTCGTCTTTTATAGGAGCTCCACTATCAGCAATTGGTATTTCCTTTCCGTTTTTAGCTATTAAGATAGTATGATTCGCTAGACCAACGACAAATCCTTCTCGAATGACTCTCGATACAGGGCTTTCAACTGGTTTGCGTGTTTCCTCATTAATGATATTAAAGACATCTTCTATGGATTTTTCTATGGTTTCTTCTTGTTTCCAACCCGTTAAAGACTCGGCAACCGGATTTAAAAACGATATATTACCTTTAGAGTCCGTTGCAATAACAGCATCTCCTATACTCCTAAGCATTGTAGATAACCACTTTTCAGACTCTCTGAGCTCTATGTTTCGTTCCTCAACTAATTCCTCGAGATGATCACGATATTTCCCCATTTTCTCCTCCATCTTTTTGCGCTCGGTGATAT
>JAUWBH010000153.1 GCA_030605085.1 Promethearchaeota archaeon
TTTATGAGTATATTTTTCGTCTTCATATAGTAGAACTAATTTATCAGGATACTTTACTGCGTGTTCTTCGATTCTAAGTCCTATAGAATATTTTGTATCGGGAGTATGTTCAGCCATCCACACTGCTCCTTTCATTATCAATGGTGTCTTTACAGCCCAAGATGGCTGGATTTTGCTTTTATATTCTTCTTTGGATATGATATATGGTTTCTTACTATCCCCGTTTTGAGCTGTTTTTCCAGGTGCTGATATTTCTGATTTTTGATCATTCATTTTGTATCATATTTAAAATATTTAATATTATAGGCAGAAAAATATTAAAATGCAAAAAAAATTTGGTAATTATCCTAACATTTTAAATTAAAAATAGAAATTTATAAAAAGAAAGGATATATGATTAAAAAAATGCGGAAAGAGGAAGAAGATAAGATATAATGTTAGATTGGAGAAAGATAACTAAAATAAAAAAGCAGTATAATTTCGGAGCTTTTAATGGAGGATGGAAATATGATTCTTATCCTGAACTTGAATCCTTAGATGCACATAAATCCATGACAATTGCTGAAATAAAAGGTCCGGCAGTTATAACTAATCTTCATTCATTGCAGCATCTCGTGCAAGATACTGAACTAACTGCAGAACAACAAAGTGCACTAAGCGTGCGAGGTATTATTCTTGAAATTTATTTCAATGATAATCCTATTCCTGCTGTAAGAGTTCCTTTAGGAGATTTTTTTGCTGATGGTTGTTTAGGTCAAGCAGAGGATTTCACTAGTCTCTTTATCGAAAAGGCGCCTAAATCATATAATTGCTTTATACCTATGCCATTTGAAAAATCCGCTCGAGTTGTTCTCGTAAATGAAACTAAGTATGATCTGATGAATTATAGTTTTGTTGAGTTTGAAAAACTAGACTCTTGGAGGGATAATTTTGGTTACTTTCACGCAACTTGGAAAAGATTTGCTTTTCAATTAAATGACAACACTAACCAACATTTCTTTCATGTAGACGGGAAAGGGCATCTAATAGGAAGATCATATAGTATAAGTACCGATGAACCAATGTTTAAAGGATTTTATTATGTCATGGAAGGTAATAATGAAGTAAGAATTGATGGAGAAGACAAGCCACGTGTGGATTACTTAGGAACAGAAGATTCTTTTGGCTTTAGTTGGGGCTTTCAGAAAGTTTTCAAGGGACTTTATAATGGAATGAATTTTGTTCACCTAGCGAAACCAACATTATTAAGCATCTATCGTTTCCGAGGTAATAATACGATCGGATTTAATAAAAGCATAGATTTTCGAATAAATTGGGCTAATGATTTTACTGATAAGAAAATTTTTCTAAAGAGAATTTCAAGGATAAATTCAAAAGGTCGAGGCTGGATTGATTATGCTACAACATATTATTGGTATCAGAATACTGTGGGATATGAACACGAACCATTAATGCCTCTCAATGAAAGAATTAAATTAATTTTAAAGTCGAATTTAGAAAAATAACTGATGGCGCAATAATTATCATCAATAATTATCGGTAGGTACGAAATTGAATTAGATAACTATTAAAACTTCAATTTTACCAATCTTACTTTCAAAATCTAAATATTGATAAATTTTTTTTAAGACCGACTATATTCTCCTCCATACCAAGATCTTTGAGATTTTCGAAGATTTTCAGGCATATCGGCAAATTGCGATTTTTCTTGTACAAGTTCGCATTCAACACCATAGCGAAGGCCGTCTTTAGGGTGAACAAATCCCGTTTTTGAGATTCCATTCGCACTTCTCAAAGCAGTACGCCTTGAAATTAACGACGCTCCTGAAGCATAGAAATATTTCCATTGTTGATTTGCCTCATCGAGTTCTATGAAAACACCTTCTACTTTATCATCCTCTGACTTAATGGGGTCAAATACGCCAGAGTAATCATTCCACTTTAACAATATTTTAGAATCTTTCTCAACCATTTTAAACCTTAACCCTTTACCTTACTGATAGAAAAAAAAATTTTCTAATAAAATTATAATAAAAACATTATTTAATCTTTTGTGATTGGATAAGATTAAAAGATGATATAAGTAATTTTGTGTGAAAAAAAAAAGTTAAATAATTATTTCTAAATGAATATCATCAGGTTCTAATTTATACAACTCTGGATTTATTTCTGGGGCTAGTTTGCAACCTAAATGCATGTAAAAATCAACAGTATTCTTAGAGGGTGTTGCAGAGATGTAGAGCTTCTTTGCTCCCAATTCCCTTGCCCGTTCTTTAACTTTATCCATTAATTTTCTTCCAAAACCTTTCTTTCTGTAATTCTTATCAACATGCAGGAAAACTACCTGAAGTTGATTATTAGCACTTCCTATAAATTTACACTCCAAGGAAATTAGTCCAACCATTCTTTCTTCGTGAAGCAGTCCATAAAAAAATCCGCCCCTATCGTAAAGACTAAGAAGTCCTTTAACATGTTTCTTTATTTGCCTAGGAGTCCACCTTCGAATATTAAAATACCCATTTTTCAATACGAGTTTACCATTTTGATAATAGTAAAATTGATTGACAATTTCGCTTCGGTCAATATTTTTTATATTTTCAATTTCTTCTCTCTTAATGGTTCTGATTTTCATGTTTTGTTCTGTCATTAAAACATTCTCAAGTAATAACTTTTATGATGTAAATCTATTTTAAAGATTTAATAAATTCAACAACAATATCAAGTTTCTCTTTTGAAGCTAAAAGGATCTCATGTGGGAATTCAATGCTCCTAGAATATATATCCGAGACAATAGGGAAATTTTTATCGTTGCTTTTTTCACCTCCCCAATTTGCATTTGAATAATCTATTCCTTTTCGTAACTCTACGTTTATAAAGCAATTTAAACCGTGTAAGGGTGGGTAGCAATCGTCTGTAGGTATACTATTGCGGTTTAATTTTTTATAAAATTTAGATTTTGTAATTCCCCCGAATTTTTCTGGTTCAAATACAATAGGATACACGTAATAACCTAGTTCTGTTGTTCCAGGAGTAGGTTTCATCACTCGAACACCGTCGATTGCATTTAGCTTCTTCATTAAATATTTTGCGTTCTCGTTTCTTAATTTGTGCTGAGAAGGAAATCTTTTTAATTGTTCCCGAATTACTGCTGCTTGATATTCGCTCATTCGATAATTAGAGCCGTATCTAAAGTGCTTATATGAATATTTATTTTTTTCTCTCCCACAATCCGAAACACAATACATCAAATCTGCAATTTCGTCGTTATTAATGATAATAGCACCACCCTCTCCACCTGTTAAAACTTTAGAAGCTTGGAAGCTAAAAGTTCCGGCATTACCCCAATTTCCTACTCTTTTTCCCTTATATCTCGACCCATGAGCGTGGGCACAATCTTCTACAACAATTAAATCATTTTTTTCGGCGATTTTCATTAGCATATCCATCTCAACCGGATTTCCCCCTAGATGAACAGCAACTATAGCTTTAGTTCTTTTTGTAATTAATTCTTCAACTTTGTCGACATCCATTACAAGCGTTTCCGGATCTATATCGCAGAAAAGGGGAACGGCGTTAGTAGCTACAACTGCAGAAGCCGATGCCACAAATGTATAATCCGATACAATCACTTCGTCTCCCAATCCAACTCCGAAACCTAGCAATGCGACTTCAATAGCGACTGTTCCATTAAATACTGCAATACAACATTTAGCTTCTTGAAATTTAGCAAACTCTTCTTGAAACGACCAGACATTTTCACCACTATGAGATCCAGGCGAACCACACCACCAATTGCCAGATTTAATTACATTTGCTAACGCTTCAATTTCGGCATTATCGTAGATAGGCCATTCTGGAAAAAGTTTATTTGCTTCTTGTTTAAAGGACATATTCTATCCACTTTTTCAATTCTTTATTTAATACTTATAAATATATTTATAATTCACTTCTTTATCTAACTAATGATTCTTTATCTCATTAAAAAGCTCAATCATCTCTTTGATTACATATTCACCACATCGGGGGCTAAAACTAGCTACTGGTTCATAACCCCCATATTCAATGTATTCCTTAGGAGGGAATAAATAGGCAATCCAATCGTTAGCGTTTTGAAAAATAAATGTATCTTCATTTCTTGTAGGTGATTTATGGAACAAAAATTTGCCAAGATCCTCGAATAATTCGCCAGGAACGGTTAAAATACTTAAATCTTTTGATCTTGTTTTTGAATGAGCTTTAATTTTAATATATTGTATAATTGAACGACAATGGATTCTAATTCTTCGCCGTTTAACTGTAAACGCCGGGAAATTAGAATTATCGCTCAAGATTTTCGTAACTGGAAGAATAAAGTATTTTTTTATAGAATGAGATAATGTATTTTGATACCATGTATTTGTAAAATATTTATAATCTTTAAATGGTACCCAAAAATCTCTCAATTTGGAAAAAAATTCTATCTCTTCGAAATATTCTTCATCAATAATGGATTCTGCTAATTTTAACGCCTCTTGCGCGATTATATTGCCTATTTTTTTTGTATGTTCATAGGTTCCTAATTGATCATACACAGGCTTCTTATCCTCTTCTAAACTTTCATAATCTGTACCGCAAGTGGTTATAGGATTTAAATCTGCGGCTGGACCGTTAAAAAAAGTAACGTTTGTTTTATTATTAGTTAATTCAATGATTTTTTGTATTATTCGCCCTGGATAATCTGCAGATAATTTATTGTTCTTAAACGATAATGTTGTCGGATGACACGCATAATTAATAATGAATCCAATCAATTCATTACCATCTAAACTACGAAAAGTTATAACTCCTAATTCTGGCTTCGATCTCCTTGTTGGGTGCCTTCGATTTATAACTATATCAGGATTAAAAAGTTTCTTAGTCCAAGCCATTTTGCAAGGTTTTAATTCCTTAAATAGATCCTTAACCATTTTAACGATTTGATGAGCAAACCAAATTATGTAGCGATCATTTCTATTCATACCAAACATAATTCCCTTTATAGCGTTAAAAATACCACCCGGAAAATAAAACTCTCCGGTTAGATCTGGAGCTGAATGTGTATGAGTTGAATGAAGTAAAATCTGATGCGGTTTGAGGAGTTCGGATTCATTTATTATTGAATTTTTAATATAATTAGCAATGCTCAGGGGTACTTTCAATAAATCTGTTGAAATTAAAAGTAAATACTCTTTATTATTGCCTTTTTGAGAGTCTTCCATTAAAATTCCATGGGCATAAATATCATCCAATTTTCCCATACAAGGGTCAGGTCGAGCATAACCTGCCATTGGCATGCCCACATAATTCTTCGGTGTTATCTTAATCCTACTGAAAGCTACTTTCATCAATTAAATAAGCATTTGGAGATTTATAAACCTTTTATTAATCGATTAAAGGCATTGATAATTTCATTTAAGTAAAAGATTTATATTCAGATTTGAGTATTTATTATTATGAAAAATACCTCTATTTTGTCAATGATACTTTTTATAACAATTGTTGCCTTGGTCAATTCTACACAGAATATGATCTCTCCAAATTTACTCGTTATATCAAAATATTTTGGATTTGGAAAAAATGTGACACCTTTAGGCGTTTTAGCGTTTTCATTTATTATTTTATCGGGTGTTGTAATGGTAATATTTGGCTATTTAGCGGATAAAATCACCCGGAAATGGATTTTATTATTTTGCGTTATAATTTTTTCTATCTCCTCACTTCTAACTATATTTGTACCTCCAGGCATAAATGGATATTATATGTTCTTTATTATAATTTGTATTAATGGAGTTGGATTCGATGGTATAATCCCGAGCACATTTTCGTTGATTGGTGATATAGTGACTCAAGATAATAGGTCGAAAGGATTATCGTTCTTTTCAATTGCTTCTCTTTTTGGAATGGTTTTAGGTATAGGTTTAGCTACTTTTGTGGGTTCTGTCGATTGGAGATTACCATATCTTATCGTAGGAGTTATGGGAATTATTATTACATTTGTTATTCTCTTTTTTAAAGAGCCCTCTCGAATTGGAAAAGATTACTTTGATTTAACCGAAAAAGCCGCGATTGAATATACTTTTAGAATAAAAAAATCTGACTTAAAGGTAATTTTCAGGAAGAAATCAAACAAGTGGTTAATTATTAATTTCGTTGATACAATTCCCACTGGAATTATAATGTTTTTGCTTTTTGCGTATATGGAAGATTATCACAACTTATCTGGAGTAATCCCATTAATAATACTGACGATTGCCCTAATTAGTTCGTTGATTGGAACTATAGTCTTTGGATTTGTTGGCGACAATCTATTTAAAAAAGGGAAAAAAAAGTCGAGAGTAACACTAGCTTTAATGGGAAATGTAATTCCTATCCCATTTGTATTTATTGCCCTAATGATTCCTTTTAAAGCACCTAACAACGCATCTTTCACAGATGCTCTTTTAATTCCCGCATTTATAATTATGGTGGTGTTTATAGCTGTAGGACTTTTCACGAATGGCGCTGTAAATGGGAACTGGTATGCGACTGTTGTAGATTTGAATCTCCCCGAACATCGTGCCACGACTCTTGCGACAGCGAGCTTTTTCGATATTTTGGGGAAGGCCTTAGGACCTTTAATTGGAGCAATTATCGCAGATCGTTTTGGTTTTTTATACGGCATAATGATATCTATCCTCTTCTGGATTTTGATACCATTTTTCTGGATTCCTGTGCTAAAAAATTGCATTCCAGAAATGGATGCAACGGAGGAGATTTTTTCAAAACGGATAAAAGAGTTAAGAAGTTAATATATAGTAATTATTTGATTCTTTAAGAGTTATAAATAAAAATTCTTATTATGGCGGGATCATACTTTTAAGTATTGTAAAACATTTATTACGGAAGACATAGGGGACATGGTACCCCCATGGCGGACATTAGTACCCAATATTGTTCCATTATTACACGCTGAAATCTCTCATTCTGCGCTTACTGTGAAGAGTATAACCACAGAGTAAAAATATAACTGATATAATGTTTTACAATTTTATCTTTATTTTGAAATTTTTCAATCAATATTCGCAAATTTTGTAATACATTATTCATATATTTATTGGCTAATTCACCTCTGGTACATATGTGACACTACAAAATAATAGTCAAAAGGTAATTAGAACGCTTCTTCTCCCATTTTCTGGTACGATGTACAATCGGGTGATCGTTTCGAATTTTTAGAATAAAATCTTACAAAGATTCAAATTCTCAATAGTTGTAAAACAATGAAATAATGAACACAATTTAGTTGAAAATTCCATCAAATTTAGATATAAAATCAAATTATTTTTAAATGTCCTTAACTTGAGTGAAAATGAATGAACATTTTAAATATAGGGATGAATTGGAATAAAAAATAAAAAAAAAATAACATGTGAAGTTGAAAAATGGTTGATGTAAGAGGAAGATCAAGTTTTGCGTTCTCGACAAGATATAATAAAAGAGAAGATGTTCCTGCTGAATATAAAAAAAAAGCTAAAAAGAAATTTGACAAAATTATAAAAACTATTGAAAATCCTAACAAAATAGTAGAAAAAGCGATTATTCAATGTTTTGAACTTTTTGAAATCTCTAAAAAAAGAAGAAAAAAATTTACTAGTGAGGATGGTGAAGTAGAATACAGGGATAATTCGAGAATTCTTAATATATCCTATAAAAAAGTTAAAAAAAATAAAAACTCTAAAATCATATATAAAAAGATTAGCACTCCAAACAAAGTACATGCTTACGAAGTTGAGTGGGTAATATTTAACGTGACTTGGGGCAAATGGAGTGAAAGATTAAGAAAAATTTACGAATTCGTGATAAGTCAAGGAATAGGGCGATTAATACCAGGACTAGGTGGATTATTAGGAGATTTTATAAATAAAAAAATAAAAGAAAAAGGAGATCAATGGATTGTAAAAGATATAAATTTAGAATTTGACGAGATTTTCTATTCTATTTTAAAATCTAATCCTGCTATAGAATATATAAAATATCGCGATAAAAATTTAAAAAAATCTAACTAAATTTTATTCTAAAATTTAGCACTTAACTCAACAGAGCCTTTTTTAAAAGAATCCTATTTCCATGTTTCTTTAAACAACCTTAATAAATTCAAATGAGAAATCTTTTCAACATCTTGCTTATTGTATCCATTTTCAAGAAGAAAGTCCCATAAATCTGGATACTTAGAGCAGTCCTTAACGCATTTTGGTGTGTTTGTCCCGTCAAAATCAGAGCCTATAGCTACGATATTAATATCAGCCACTTCTATTATATAGTCTAATTGATTTGTAATCGAATCAAATCCAAGGTCGTAATTATCCTTTCCAGGTTGTTCGGAATTTAAAAAATCCATACTGAAATTAATTCCTATGGTTCCATGTTTTTCGTGGATTGCTTTAATCTGGTCATCGGTTAAGTTTCTAGGATGATTAACAATTGAGCGGGCATTAGAGTGCGAAGCAAATATCGGCTTTTCCGTTATTTCGAATGTATCCCAAAAGGAGGGTTCATTTAAATGTGAAACATCAATCGCAATACCTAAAGACTGTGCTTCGATTACTAATTCTTTACCTTTATCAGTTAATCCAGTTCCTTTTTGAGGATCTTTGAACATTGCCCCCGTAGCAAATTTATTAACGTTAGCCCAAGATAGCCCCATGGTTCGTAATCCGAGATGATATCCTATTCTCAATAGTCGAAATTTATCATCAATTCCACCAGCACCCTCAAAATGAAGAACGGCACCTTTTTTACCTAACTTCTGCACTTTTGAGAAATCTTCTACGCTTTTAATTTGCATTAACTCATTCATCGGATTAGAAATTAATTGAATCCATAGATCGAGACCTCTAATTATCTTATTTACTGTCGAAGCTGGATAAACGGCAAAAAGTGCTGCTAACACATTGCCCTCCTTCATGCGAGGAAGATCGTAATGCCCTATTTCAGATCTTTCTGAAAAAATCCGTTTATCTTTTAGGAGTTTTTGAACAACATCGATATGACCATCGATTACAGAAAATTTTAAATTATTACGATTAATTTTAGACAACCTTTTTTTTCAAATTGTTTTGGTATTATATATGATACTATTTTTTGCCAAAATAAAGGAGAATGGTCTATAAATTAATATTCTAAGCCACTTTTATTTTTTTTCACTTGCTTTAAAATAAGAAAACTATATAAAGATCTTCAACCTAATTTAAAAATTAAATATAACTTTATAATCAATTTTTATAAGGAATTAATTATGAGTAATGAAGAAATTGAAATAGTACACTCGAGAAAAAATATATTCTCGTACAGTTTTGGGGGCTTCGTTAGCGAATTTCTTACAATGGCATTTAGCGCGTATGCCTATTTCTATTACGAAACCGAGGTTGGCCTAAATTCTTTACTATGTGGCTTAGCGTTTATTCTATATGCTATATGGAATGCCGTCAACGATCCTCTCGTAGGCTACTTGACTGATCGCCCCTTTAAGTTCACTAAAAAGCGGGGTAGGCGGTTTCCGTGGATAATTATAGGTGGCATTCCGTGGATCATTAGCTATATTATTATTTTCACGCCGCCTAATGTTGACCCACAAACAGGTGCGTGGATCCTTTTTGCTTGGCTCGTATTTACTATATGCCTATTTGACACATTTGCTTCAATCTGTATAGTAAATTACGATTCGCTCTTTCCTGACAAGTTCCGTTCAGTTGAAGAACGCAGGAAAGTTACCGGAATCCGTGTCCCTATAGCCGTTTTTGGGACTGTTTTAGGAGCTATTATACCGCCACTTTTTATAATATTTGGGAACAAGTTATCATATATTGTACAAGCAGGAATTGTATTTATAATATGTATTATTGCCCTGATTCTTATGATTCCAGGTAGCCGCGACGATCAGATATGTGTTGACCGCTATCTTGCGAAATGTGAAGAAAAAATTGAGAGAAACTCTTTCTTTAAAGATTTTAAAACCGCAATGAAACAAAAATCATTTGTTGCATACGTTATTCTTTTCTTTTGTTACATGGTCATGATAAGGTCTATGACAGCGTCTATTCCTTACGTTGTACGATATATTTTAAATATGGAAGCAACCGCTATAGCTTTAGTTATGTTGGCGTTTCTCGTAGGAGTTCTTATTTCGGTTCCGTTCTGGGTTAAAGTAGCAAATAAAACAAACGACAATCGAAAAGTGATAATAATAACGGGATTCTTAGTGGCAGTCTTAGTATCACCATTAATATTTCTAAGATCTTATTGGCTCATTGTTCTCACTTTATTTATATGGGGTTTGGCAGAAGGAGGTTTTTGGGCCATGCTTTCCCCAGTTTTCGCCGATACGATCGACGAATCAGTAGTAAAGACTGGACAGCGCAAAGAAGGGATATACAATGGAGTTTTAGCCTTTTTTGCCCGTCTCGCCATCGCCGTCCAAGCCTTCAGCTTTGCAATTATACATACACTTACGGGATTCGTCGAAGGGGCAGCTACACAATCCTCCCAAGCCGTAATAGGAATCCATATTCATTTAGCCGTTGTACCTATGATAATTATGCTGGTGGGAACTCTTATATTTTGGAAGATGTACGATCTCACACCTGACAAGGCTGATGAAAACCAACTAAAAATAAAACAAATGAAGCTTTAAATTAAATTATTAAACTTTTTTTTTTTTTTTAAATTGACTCAATTAATATTAATAAAGAGAAGTTAGCAGAAATAAGAATATAGATTAATATAAATTCGTCGTACAACTTAATGTGATTCTTTTTTTTAAATCTATTATGTTTAAATTAAGAAAATTTATTACGATTTTATTAAATTGAGAATACTCTTTATTTTTTTATCATTGAGAATTAAATTTGGTGAATTATAAATTGTATAATGCAGATATTCATCAATAACGTATTTTTTAATTTGTTTTAAGGCGTTTATTAAGGCATTATAAGAAATGTTTTGGTTTTTGGGATTGTATTGAAGTTGGATATCTTCAAAAAAATGTTTAATTTTATTAATTGAAAATTGAGCATATTCCTCTTGCAAATAGAGACTTATAAGGATATTCATTCCAATCAAATTACCATGAATATAATGATCGTGAGTGATAGATTCTAAGCAATAAGCAAGAAAGTGTTCGCTTCCTTCTTCAGGGCGAGCATTACCCCATTCATCGCAAAGGACTACCTCTTCGTAAAACCCGTTAACTAATGCCCTAATTCCATTTTCAGAAACATCTTTAATATCTTCTCTAGCGTCCATTAAGTCGAGAGCAATTTTTTTTGCTCTATTAAACACGCCTTTATCAAATTTTTCGTTTATCTCATCTCTCGCAATAAGCCAGTCTCCTAAAGCAGAAGTTATTGAAATTGTATCTGATACACCCGCTCGATTTAGATGAGGAGGTGCTTTTTGAATTAAATCGTAATCAATAACAATTTTTTTTGGATTACTCTCTCCTACATATTTTACCTTGTTATCTACTCTTACCGCAATTGACGAACATAAAGGCGCATCTACGGATATGATCGAGGGTATTAAAATTAATTCTAAATCAAAATCAAATTCTTCTTTAAATTTCCAAGCTAAGAATTTTGCAGTATCGCAAGCGGTTCCTCCTCCTATACCGACAATGGTATAATTATCTGTAATAAATGGTTCAAAACTATCATATAATTTATTTAAATTTTCTATATCCATGTTATAATTAAATTCTAAATAAGTCGGTTTACTTTTGATCTTATTTTCTATAATTTCCCAAGGTTCTTTCATGGAAATAAGAATATATTTATCAAGTGAATCCAAGGTTTCAGCTGAGAGCAAATTTCCAAATTCTGGCTTAACAACCATAAATAAAATAATTACAAAATTAAAATAAAAATTGCTAAATTAAAAATATAAAAAAAAGAGATTTGAATAATAAATTTTATAGGTTCATTTCTGCTAATTAGTGCTTGAATTACTCTTGCTAAATTGAGAAAAAATTGGCGAAAACCCCCATATGTAGCTTCCTTTCTTTTCCCATAAATAGTTACTGATTCATCAATTATATCACTATAAACCGGAGATTTTGACTGGTGACTGGAAAGCCTTATTTAAAAAAATATTAAAGAATTAAATATTAAAAAAAATAAAAAGTTGAGGAAATATTTAATCAGAAGCAAGTTCCTTTAAAAAACCCGCTCCAATTTTATTGAATTCCTCAGCAAACTTTACACCATATTTTTTTCCAAGTTCTCCCCATACAAGTTTTACAAGTAAATTTACTCTAATGGCATTTGGGATATCTTCTTCTAATAACTCAACATATAATCGGTTAGCGCGCGCTAATAACTTATATTGATGAAAGAAGTTCTTAAGAACCGTTCTATGTTCACATATCGATTTTATTTTATCTTCTATATAATCTGTTATATCTACATGAAAATTTAACACGGTAGGATTTCTAGCAAATAAATACCTCTCTCCAACCGCGTGAATTTCTAATCCCTCATCAAAATGTTCTGGATGAGCTAAATCAAACGAACTTTGCCAGCACGCCTCATTAACAGCTCTGGCAGTAACAATATGGTCAATGTTCTCTTCGTCAGTTCCATTTAAATCAAACGACACTACAAGATCGGGTTTGTATTTGCGTATTAAATAAATCAATTTACCACGAAGTTCTAAATAATCTATACCTGCTAGAGTATCTGTTGGATAATCTAAGTGAATAATTTCTTCGGCTCCCAATACTTTATATGCCCTTTCAACTTCTTTGCGATTTCTTGCTATTCCTTTTTCTTTAGTAATCCCAACACAATCCCAATAGTCATCTGAAATTCTAACGCAAATTAATTTATTACCCTCGCTTGTAAGTTTTTTGAGAGTACCTCCTGACCAAATAGACAAGTCATCCGCATGCACACCTATAGCCAATATAGTTTTATAAACAAGTAATTCCTTTACAGTTTTTCTCACAACCTCTGCTGCCTCGTAGCTAAGCGCCTCTAATTCGTGACCTATAAACTGTTGTGGTTTTTCTAAATCATCTTTGAATTGCGTTGGTTGTTCCTCATCTGCCCATTCAAAAGGACTAAATGTGAATTCCGCAGGCTTCAATTTGTATTCTTCTAAAGGAATAAAATAACCTAATTCTTCCTCTACAATGCTAAATACTAAATATACATCTTCTTTATTACCGTATTCTTCAAAGAGGGGGGCAAGAAGACCTGGAAAAGGTTCACCTGGAATGTTTACAAAATGCAAATTTCCAATGCGTACCTTACTTACTACAGTAGGAATTTTTTCATCTATTAATTCACGATCGAAGAATCCAATATCAAATAGAAATTTAAAATTGGCGTTAGTCAAGGGTAGAAGAACATCTCTATACCGAATCTCGATTTCAGATGTTTCTAATTTCTTGTCATTGTTAAATACGCTTTTAATTTCTTTGTATAATTCATCTGCATAAATATTTAATTTCTCGTAACCATGCTCACAATAAATAGGCGATTGTGCCCCACCTAATCCAAGTCCAAAAAGCGCAGTACATCCAAACTCCTTCTCAATCATTCCACTAACAAGTCCGGGATAATCAGCTGAAATTTCAGTATTCGCCCGATTGGTAATTTCTGGTTGGGCGGTAAAAGTCCAAATAATCCCAATTAATGAATCCCCTGACTTGAACTTTATGAGATGCAGACTTCCGTCAATCATCTCAGGATTCCTAAAGTTCACAATGAGGTCATTTCGGGTCGAATAAGCGTGATAAATATCTACAGGAACCAAATTCTTTTCCGCTTCGCATATCGCTTCGACTATCATGTCTATTATAAAGAGCATATAGCGTTTATTTATACCAGATTTGCCAATAATAGGTCCGTATAAACTTAAAGTATCACTACCAGCGTGAGTATGGGTTGCAAATACGAACACATTTTTTGGAAAAAAACCGTATGCTTCAAGTGTGTATTTTACTTGATTTATGAAATCTCGAAGCATACCTATAATTTCAAGTGAGATCAGTGCTATCTTAGTGTCTCCGTCAGAAAGGACCATAGTTCGAGTATAAATTGGGTCATGAACGCCAGTAACTCGAGGAGCTTCCATCGTAGCGAAACCGGCTATATAAAAATCACCAAATTCCCCTTTTAAATTAGGCGTAATTTCTCGCTTTGATACCCCACATTTTAATATAACCATAGTTTTATCATCTCTTAAATTATTTTGAAATTATTAAAATTATATATTTTATATTATTATATTACTAAATATTTGAATTTTTAAATAATAAAAGATAAAGATAAAAAAAAAATTGATTTTATAATTGCTTTTGCTTTAAATATTCTGTATTTTCTGCGACACGCGCTTTATCTAATTTATACATCCTCCATATGAGTAAAAACGCTAAGAAGTAAAAAGCCATTGGTATACCCGCCATAAGAAGTCGAATCCCAAATTGTGCTAATAATGTTTGAGAGCTCTGTCCTGGAGGTGCTCCCGATCTATAACCAGTAAGTGGGTGAATTACAGCAAATGAAATTGCTAGTATTATTATTGATATCCTTTCGGTAAAGATTCTAACTCCTGCTAAAGCTCCTTCTTGTCGCTTTTCTGTCTTAACGACTATATCGTCAAAAACATCCGACATACATGGATACATTAAAACCCAAAAAGCTCCTATGCCAAACCCGATTAATGCGATACAAATCGTGCTACTTATTAGGTCATTTATAAAAAATAATGGAATAAACATAAATGTAGTTATTAATGTTCCATAAGTAATTGCCTTTTTATTTCCTAATTTTCGACCCATTATTGTCCAAAAAGGGACTGAAATAAGCACAGCTACAAGAAATCCTAGGGCCATTACAGTTTCAAGCTCAGGGTCCGAAGATCCAATAATGTATTTATTCCAATAAGGAAGGGAAGCTAACAACATTATTGTCATAACAGCGTGCCCAAGACTTACAAGAATGTATGCTAAGAAGTTCTTATCTTTTATCCCATATTTTAAAACTTGCCAGAACGATTCCTTTTCTTTTTGTTTTTCTAAAATCCGTAATTGTCGCTCAATTAACTCCTCATCTTCTTTCATACCTGGGAGCGATAATATAGCCATAATAAAACCTATGATTGAAACTACTAAGGCAGCAATAATATACGAAGTAATATCACCGTAGGAAATTATTAAAGAGGGTATTAAAACGCCTAATACTATTCCTAAAACACCCCAAGCTGTATTTTGTGCTCCTGCTTTTGTTCTTTCTGCAGTTGTTCGGAATTTATCGGGAAATAATGACAAATAAGTAACTATAAAAAGGGAATAAAGAAATTCAAACACACAAATTGTCACCAATAGCCAAATGAATATTCCTGTTTGATCTGTAAAGGGTACTGTGAAAATAAATAGATAAATCCATACAAAAGAAAGCGCACCAATAGCAAAAAAGGGATATCTTCGACCCCAACGCTTTGTGAACCCAAATTTTTTATCAGTAATCCATCCTAACAACGGATCGTTAACCATATTCCAGAATCCATAGATGAGAAAAGCCACACCTATCCAAAATATTGCTAATAAAAGTTCGTTTTCATAGAAATCAATAATTCGAATTATGAATGCCGCTATGAAGAA